>JAFYJR010000124.1 GCA_017538005.1 Clostridia bacterium
TACGAGAAGTTCTTGTCTTTTGAGGAGGCGACGACCTTGACATCGCCGTAGCGCTCGGCCTCCTTTTCAGCCTTGTTCGACCACTGGCCGGACACGACGTAGTCGGCCTTGCCTGAGCCGTTCATAAAGTTTAAGGGGATGGCGGCAAACTGTGTAGAAGCGCCGCCCTGGAGGAAGAGTACCTTGTAGTTGTCCGGTATCTCCATAAGCTCGCGAAGGAGGGCCTCCGCGTTCTTGATTATCCTGTCATATTCCTTGCTTCTGTGGGACATCTCCATAACGGACTCGCCGGTACCGTCATAGTCGAGCATCTCGTCCGCGGCTCTGTTCAATACGGACTCGGGGAGCATGGAAGGACCCGCTGAAAAGTTGTAAACACGTGCCATAATAAGGCCTCCGAACAATAAAGTTACAAAGGTAATTATATTCTTATAAAGATATAATGTCAACGGGATTGACAAAAAGATAACAAACTTTCTTGTAAACTTAAAGTGAACGCAGTAAAAATTGTCCAATATTTTAACAATATAAAAATAACCCACGCAGCTATGGGAAAAACAAAGGCCCGCCGGAAACCCGGCGGGCGTATTTGTTGAATGAATTATTTTGTGCAACCGAATGCAACAAGCTCGAGACATTTCTTCGGACAGCCTTCTACGCAGACACCGCAGCCTATGCACTTGTCATAGTCTACTGTCGCGTTGTTGTTCTCGACTGTGATGGCCTCAGAAGGACAAGCCTTGACGCACTTCATACAACCGATACAACCGACTGTGCACTGCTTGCTGGTCAGATTACCCTTGTCCTTGTTCATGCAGAAGTTGAGAGCTTTCTGCTCATAGAGAGGAACAAGGTCAATGATGCCCTTCGGGCAGGTCTTGACGCAGATCTTACAAGCTTTGCAGGCTAAAGGATTTACAACAGCGATGCCGTCAACAAGGTCGAGAGCTCCGTAAGGGCAGGCCTTGACGCAGTCGCCGAGACCGAGACAACCGTAGTTGCATCCTTTGGGTCCGCCGAAGAGTTGAGCCGCAGTCTTACAGCTCATGTCGCCGCGATAGTTCATTGAGTTGGGGGCTTTGTCAGGTGTGCCGTGGCACATGACGACAGCCGTCATGGGTTTCATCTCACCTGCGGCGAGGCCCATGATTTCGGCCACTGCCGCGGCGCAGTCGGCGCCGCCCGGTGAGCAGAGCGTGCAGTCTGTGCACTCGCCCTTGGAAAGGGCGGCAGCGTAGCCTGCACAGCCTGAGTATCCGCAGGCGCCGCAGTTGGCACCGGCAAGGACACCCTGGATTGCTTCCGCTTTCTCATCTACGGGTACTGCCATAACGATTGAAGCGATGGCGAGTACGAGACCGAGCACAAGACCGATGACGGCAACAATAATGATAGCCAAGAGAATTGGTGACATATTTATTACCTTCCTTTCTTATGCTCCGAAGATGCCTTCAACAAGACCTGTGAATCCGAGGAAGGAGCAGGCTGTTATAGCGGCAGCAACGAGTGTGATGGGGAGACCGTCCCAGAACTTCGGATAGTCGTTTCCTTCGAGTCTCTCACGGATGCCCGAGAACATGAGCATGGCTACCATGAAGCCTATGCCGCCGCCGAGGGCGTTGATGATTGAGGGAAGGAAGCCGTAACTGTTCTGAACGTTGAGCTGAACAACACCGAGTACGGCGCAGTTTGTCGTGATGAGGGGAAGGTAGATACCGAGCGCGTTGTAGAGGGCCGGTATGAACTTCTTCAGTACTATCTCAACAAACTGAACAAGGCTTGCGATAACGAGAATCTGAACGATTGTCTGAAGGTAAGCCATGTCGTTCTTCGCAAGGAGAACGTTCAGCGGATATGTTACGGCAGCGGCAAGTACCATTACGAAGATAACGGCACCTGACATACCGAGTGCTGTGTCGGTTTTCTTTGAAACGCCGAGGAAGGGGCAGATACCAAGGAACTTGGAAAGTACAAAGTTATTGGTAGTGATAGCTGCGAGCAGTATTGCTACGAGACCTGTGATTGTCATTATTCAGCACACTCCTTTCCTTCAGCTTTCATAGAGCAGCTTGCTGCCATGGGGCAGGCTTCGCAGCCCTTGAGTTCCGCCTTCGGCTTGCCCTTGGACTCCGCAATCTTGTTGGCGCATGCCATGAGGAGACCGAAGGTGAAGAATCCGCCGGGGGCGAGAATGAAGATGAGTATCGGCTCGAGACCGATTGCGGACAGGACGTCTGTCTCACCGAGGTGGAAGATATCCTTGAGAGTTGTACCGTATCCGATAACCTTGAGAGTAAGGTTGCCCGCTCCGAAGAATTCACGGATTGCAGCCATGAGTGTAAGAGCGATTGTGAAACCTACGCCCATACCGATACCGTCGATCGCGGAAGCGAGAACGCCGTTCTTGTTGGCGAAACCTTCAGCACGGCCGAGGATGATACAGTTAACAACGATAAGAGGAAGGTAGATGCCGAGTCCTTCGTCCAGAGACGGAGCAAATGCTTTTACAACAAGCTGTACGATTGTAACGAACGCTGCGATAACAACGATGTAGCAAGGGATACGAACCTTGTTGGGGATTACCTTTCTCAGTGCGGAAATAACGATGTTCGAGCAGATAAGAACCATCGTTGCGGCAACACCCATACCGATGGCGTTTTCAATTGATGTTGAAACGGCGAGGGTAGGGCAGGTACCGAGTACGAGACGGAGAACCGGGTTCTCCTTGATGAGGCCTTTGGAGAATTCCTGGCCTAAAGTTTTCTTCTCAGCCATTAGTTCGTGCCTCCTATCTCGTCATACATGTCAAGTGCGGCGTTTACTGAGCTTGTTACAGCCTTCGATGTAATTGTCGCGCTTGTGATGGCGTTGATTTTGCCGTCGGATGTGTTGTCCTGAGCGCTCTTGTCGCTCTTTACAACCGTGAGGTCGCCGGACTCACCGACAAACTGGGCCTTCCAGGACGCCTTGTCGGAGTTCTGGCCGAGACCCGGAGTCTCATTGGAGACATCATCGGGCTGGATGCCCGTGATTTTGCCTTCGGTGTCAATACCGACTGTGACTGATACGTCACCGCCGTAACCCTTGGCATCACCGCTGCAGTCGAATACATAACCTACTACATTGCCTGTGCCATCGACGCCTTCGTAGTAATCTACTGTGCCGTCGCTGTCCTTGTCGACTTCCTTGAAGTCCTTGGCTTCCGCGAGTACGGTCTGTCTTGCTTCAGCGGCTTTGGCGAGTGTGTTCGCCTGAATCTTGTCCTTTGTAATGCTGTTTACGAGAGCAAGGAGGGCAGTCGCGACAACGCAGATAACGAAGAGTGAAACTGCAGGGACAAGAATGTCTTTCGGATTCATCTTTTTCATTATTCAGCCGCCTCCTTCTTCTCTTTTTTCTCTTTTACCGTGCCGAAAATGGTGGGCTTTGTCCAGTTCTCAATGTGAGGAACAAGGATGTTCATGATGATGATTGAGAAGGATACGCCTTCCGGAAGGCTTCCGAAGAGCCTGATAAGGCAGGTAAGAAGTCCGCAGCCGAGGGCGTAGATGATCTTGCCCTTGTCTGTGATGGGACTTGTTGTGTAGTCGGTAGCCATGAAGATGGCACCTATCATAAGGCCGCCGCCGAGTACTTCATAGAGCATGGCGTTTACATCGCCGAAAGCTATGAGCATGATGAGAGCGACTGTGCCTATGTAAACACAGGGGATGATCGGGGAGATAACCTTACGGATGATAAGGTAGATTCCGCCGAGGAGCAGCGCGAGCGCTGAAACTTCACCGATACAGCCTGCGGTTGTACCGAGGAAGAGGTGCATGAGCGAGGGAGCTCCGTCCTTGATGCCGTCAGCGAGGCTGATGAGACCCATGGGTGTGGCTCCCGTAACGCCGTCAACATCCCAGCCTACTACGTTTGTTCCGACGAAAGCGCCTGCGGACATGCGGGACGGGAACGCGGAAATGAGAACGATACGGGCAAGGAGCGCCGGGTTTACGAAGTTCTGGCCGATACCGCCGAACATCTGCTTTACGACTACGATAGCGACTATCGCGCCGAAGATGACTTCCCATACGGGAATTGTTGACGGAAGGTTGTAAGCCAGAAGAAGACCTGTGACAACGGCTGAAAGGTCGCCTATTGTCTGGTCACGCTTCATCGCTTTGCGTGAGAGGTACTCGGCAAGTACGCAGGATGCAACCGAAACTGCGATAACAAGGAGCGCACGGATACCGAATACGAAGATTGATGCGATACCTGCGGGCAGGAGAGCGATGATAACATCAAGCATTATGCCCGTGGTGGTTTCGGCAGACTTCACATGAGGGGATGCCGAAACGGTAAGCTTATTATTAAGTTCCATTATTTAGCACTCCCTTCTCTGATTACTGCCTTGGCAAGGCGCATGTACTGAACGAGCGGTCTGCCTGAAGGGCACGCGAATGCGCATGAACCGCACTCCATACATGTCATGGCGCCGGCGGCCTGGCAACCCTCAACGTCCTTGAGATGAGCGCGGGTCTCAATCTTCGTGGGCATAAGGCTCATCGGGCAGGCCTGTACGCAACGGCCGCAGCGGATGCAGGCGCGCTCGGGCTTGACCTTGATAGTGTCTGCCGAGAACGCGAGAACCGCGTTGTTGTTCTTAAGAAGCGGAACATTGATGTCGTAGAGAGACATACCCATCATCGGGCCGCCGCCGATTACTTTGTACGGTTCGGCTTTGAAACCGCCGCAGAAATCGATGATGTCTGTGATGAGTGTACCTATCGGTACTCTGATGTTCTTCGGCTCAGCTATTGCCGAACCGTCAACTGTAAGTGAGCGGGAAACCAGGGGTTTGCCCGTCTTGAGGTAACGACCGAGGAAAGAGATGGACTGAACGTTCATAACTACGACGCCCACGTCTGAAGGAAGCTTTCCGGGAGGTACCTGACGGCCTGTGACTGACTGGATGAGAACTTTCTCAGCGCCCTGCGGGTACTGTGAAGGAAGCATGACAAGCTTTACGCTGTCGTCCCAGTCGGCGTTGTCGGCCGCGACTTTCATAAGTTCTGTGAAAGCATCACTCTTGTTGTCTTCGATTGCAATGTAGACATTCTTGAAACCGAGGATCTCCTTGATGGTGTAAACACCGGAGAGAACGTCCCAGGAATTGTCGATGCATTCTCTGTGGTCAACAGTGATGAAAGGTTCGCACTCTGCGGCATTGATGATAAGAGTGTCAACGCCTGAATCCTCTTTGAATGCGAGCTTTACGTGTGTCGGGAAGCCGGCTCCTCCGAGACCAACAAGTCCTGAAGCCCTGACAGCCTTAAGGAAGTCATCCTTTGTGTCAATCTTCGGCGGCTTGATGTCTTCTGAAAGTTCCATCTTTCCGTCTGATTCAATGGTAACAGCCTGTACCATTGAGCCGTTGGCAACTTTTACCGGTCCTATCGCGGTAACCTTACCGGAAACAGTAGCGTGAACGGGTGTGCTTACAAACGCATCCGTGTCGCCGATGACCTGGCCGATCTTGACCTCGTCACCGACTGCAACGGTGGGTGTGCAAGGAGCGCCTATGTGCTGCTGCATCGGAAGGACAACCTTGGCAGGTGCGGGCATACGGACGATAGCGCATTTTGACGTGTTCTTGTTGTGAGAAACGTGAATGCCGCCGTGACCCTTTTTCACCGGCTTAAGTACGCCTTCGATTTTTTCGTTTGCCATTCATTCAACTCCTCATTGGGCTTACGCCGCGCGACTACTGCGGCTGCCATTTTCTTGGATAATCTATAACCAGTGGATAACCACTAATTACCTAATAAGGTATCTGAGACTGTGGCAGTTTGCCCTTTGTCTCGTCAGACATCTGAAATTCTTGCGCATCACGGATTACGAGTTTTCTTAGGACTGAATTTCAGAACTCCTCGACTGCAGGCCAAATCTGCCTCAGCCTTTTGTCAATTTTGAAGATTGCTTCTCCAGAGCGGGTAAGACGATTTTCAATACCACGCCTGTGACTGAGCCGGTGATGACGGCGAAGAGGAGAAGCAGGGGGCCGTAGCCGAGGATGAGGGCAGGTGTGCCCGAGATTATACAGGCTACGGCGAGCTGGCCGGCATTGTGCGCCGTGGCGGATGCCACCGAGATGCCTAAGATGCCGAAGGGGTTCTTCTTCAGGCGAAGAAGAAGCACCATGACAATCGTCGAGAGCAGGCCGCCGGCGAAACTCATCATGCCGGCCGTGGCGCCGCGTGTGATAAATGCGAATACGCTCTTTATCACTGTTATCGCGAGCGCGGGCAGAAAGCCCATCGTGCTTGCTGTGAACATGGTGACGATATTTGCGAATCCCGGCTTGGCTCCGGGCGGGAGGCCCGGTATCGCGGGGATGAAGTTTTCAAGAAATGAGAGCGCGAGCGCCTCCGCGCCGAGCACTCCGAGCAGGGCGACAAAGGACGTTTTTTTGTTGATGTTTGTCTTGCCCATAAACTCTCCTAGTAAGTTATGACATCAGGCGCGCCGGAGTCCTTTGCGCCTTCGAGTATGACAATCACTTTATTCGGCACGCAGGCTGCCGTGTCCCCGGCTCTGGTCAGAAGGCCGGTGTTTATGCAGACCTTGTCGGGGCATTCGGAATAGGCAAAGCGGACACCGTCTGATGAGATGTACAGCTTTACCGGTGACTCGCACGGCACGGTGTACTCATACGCAGATGTTACATCCGAAAGCGCCACGCGGTCGACCACCGCTCCGTCCACCATGATCACTGCCGTGAGTCCGGACTCCGCTTTGCCGAAGTACTTCGGCAGCAGTAAAACGGAACAGACAACAAGCAGGAGGACTATCAGGACAATATCACTTTTTTTCAGAAATTTAAGGTTCATCATGCATAAATGTGAACGCACCGTTTGTCTTGGTGAGTCTTCCTTCCAGTCCCGGTGTGAGGTAAACCTGACCATTGCTGTTTATGAAGATGGCCTCGGCATTGTACTCTTTGAGCAGCGCCAGAGACTCATCGGAATAGCCGAGAATAAAGCAGGCGGTTGAGAGCGCGTCGCTTATGGTTCCCGAGTCTGCCACAACAGTAACGCTTGTTACATTGCTCTCCGCGGGATAGCCTGTACGGGGATCAAGTATGTGGTGATACTTCTTACCATCAACTTCGAGGACCTTCTCATAGTCGCCTGAGGTTGAGACACAGCAGGGGCCGTAGTTTAAGATACCCATTATGTCGGTGTCGCCCCTGAAGGGATCCCTGATGCCTATGTTCCAGGTGCCGTCCTCGTAGACCGGATTTGTACCGTAGGCCAAAACGGAGCCTCCGACCGAGACTATGGCGCCCTTGACATTTGTCAGTTCAAGGTTAGCCTTTATGCGGTCGCAGGCAAGTCCCTTTCCGACCGCTCCGAGGTCGAGCATCTGGTTCGCGCCGATTTCAACGAGATAAGAGCCCTTGTCGTCCGGCAGCAGAACTATCTGCTTATAGTCTATCGTGGAGAGCGCTTCTTCAATCTCTTCTTCGGAAGGGACACGCGCGTCCTCCGTTCCGATATTCCAGAGAGTGGAGAGCTTGCCTATGGTTATGTCAAACACGCCGTTACACTTTGAAGAGACATCGAAGCACTGTTCAATACACTGAAACGTCACCGTATCAACATAGGCGGAGTGCTCATTGTTCAGGTTCCATACATCAGAACCTTTCACTCTCCAGGAGAGGCGGGACGCGTCGAGCTTGTTGATGAGATCGGTCGTCATAGTGACGGCTTCCTTAAGCTCCGACTTGTCTTTGCCGTAGAAGGTTTCGGAGACCACTGTTCCCATGCCTATGGTCGTGTTCTTCACCGGTTCCTCGAGTGAGGTCTTCTGACGGAGAAGATACGCCACGACAATAAGCAAAACAGCCAAAGCGACAACCCCTGCGCCGAAAAGAAGTTTTTTGTTTCTGTCCGACATTCTGTTCACTCCAACTGTTTTTTATAGAAATAGTAATATTACTCCTAAATAACTACCAAGATATATTACACTTTTTAACATTACATTTCAATATACAAACTCCCCAAATAATTGTCTTTATTTTCACAACCGAGGGAGAAAGAGGTTGACGAAAAATCGCGATTGGATGATAATAAAAGGGTTAAAGGAGGCGTGTTCATGCTTTGCCAGAACTGCGGCAGTTCAGAGGCCACAACCCACATAAAAAGAATAGTAAACGGCGAAGCGACCGAGATCCATCTCTGCTATAACTGCGCGGAGCATCTCGGCTATGCCAACATGTTCTCCGGCTTCGGTTTCAACATAAGCAATATGCTTTTAAACTTCTTCCCCGAGTTTACGCGAGCGCTTCCGACGGCGGACAACAGCGAGCGCTGCCCGACATGCGGCACCAGTTTTGAAGAGGTTGTACGCTCGGGCATGATGGGTTGCGCAGACTGCTACGCAGCCTTCTATGACAAACTCAGACCCTCGCTGAGCCGCATCCACGGCAGGGCAACTCATGTTGGAAAATCAGGTAAAAACCAGATCACTTCTACTGAGTCTCCGAGACTTGAGGACACTCTTTCAAAGCTCAAGGAAGAGCTGAAAAGTGCTGTAGATACGCAGAACTTCGAGCTCGCGGCAAAACTCAGAGATGAGATAAACGCCATAGAAGGAGGTGCCGAGTAATGTCAAAATGGTACCAACTCCAGGGCGCTGAAAACGATGTCGCCATCAGCACAAAAGTTGCCATGGCGAGAAACGTAAAGGGATATAACTTTACAGTTAAACTCACCGCGGATGAGAAATATGAAATCGCCGATAAGATCGACGAGATTCTTGATAAAAAACTCAACGGCAAATTTGCGACTACACCCATGAACGAAGTGGGCAGAGACCTGCAGATTTCCCTTGCTGAAAGAGGTCTCGTCAGCCCCGAATTCATAAGCTATGCCGAAGGCAGAACCATGATAATGACCGAGGACGAGTCCTTAAGCATCATGGTCTGTGAAGAGGATCATCTGAAAATCCAGGCTTTTCTTCCGGGCCTCGAACTCGAAAAAACCTTTGAACTTGCGGACACGCTTGATAATGTACTTGATGAAGACCTGGAGTTCTCTTTCGACAAAAAACTCGGCTACCTCACACAGTGCCCGACCAACATAGGTACGGCCATGAGAGCCTCCGTAACACTCCAGCTTCCGGCTCTTTCGATGCGCGGTCAGATACCGAGACTTTCGGGAACCGTCTCAAAACTGGGCCTCGTGCTGACGGGAGCATACGGCGAGGCCGACAACCCTGTCGGCAGCCTCTTCCAGCTCTCAAACCAGGTCACACTCGGCATCTCCGAACAGGCCGCCATAGAAAATCTGAAATCCATCTCCCTCTCAATAATCGAGCAGGAGCGTGAACTCAGAAAGGAACTGATGAACAACCTGAAGTTCCAGGACATCCTCTGGCGTTCATACGGCACTCTCAAAAACGCGAGAGTCATCTCCTTCGGCGAATTCATGGAAGCCATGGCAGTCGTCAAAATAGGCGTCGCCGCCGGTGAGATAAACATCCCAAACGACAAACTCAACGAACTCATCTTCACTATGCAGCCCGCCACCCTAAACGTCGAACACGGCAAAAGCCTCGACCGCCAGCTTAGAGATTCTAAAAGAGCTGAAGCGATCAGAGAAGTATTTGCTTAGACCAAAAATTAAAGCCGCCCAACCGGGCGGCTTTCTTTATTTCTGGTTGTCAATTACATCTCTGGCAATGTAGATTGGGCGGTGCTTGGACTGGATGTAGGTTTTGGAGAGGTATTCGCCGTTGATGCCGAGGGCGAGAAGCTGGAGGCCGCCGAGGAAGAGAATCAGAATTACAATGGTTGCGTAACCCGGGGCGGCAATGCCGAAGGCGAGCTTCTCGACTATAACGGCGATGATGTAGATAAGAGCGCCGAGAGAGGTGAGGCAGCCGACCCAGGTGGAAATTTTTAAGGGTACGGTGGTGAAGGCGACGATACCTTCGAGGGCGTACCTGCAAAGTTTTCCGAAGGACCAGTTTGTGGTGCCTGAGAGTCTCTTGTCAGCGTCGTAGGGCATATAGTAAGTGTTGAATCCCACCCAGGAAAAGATGCCTTTTGAGAAGCGGTGATACTCGCTCATGGAAAGTACGGCGTCCCTGACATATGACCTGAAGGTGCGGAAATCTGACGCGCCGTCAACAAACTCGGTGTCGGACAACTTGTTGATCAGATGATAAAATCTTCTCTTGCACCAGGCCCTGAATGCGCCCTCATGGCGTTTCTCCTGAAACGCCGCAACGCAGTCGCATTCGGGGTTTGCGTCGAGGTACGAGACCATCTCGAGGACATAAGCGGGATCCTGCTGAAGGTCCGCGTCGATAAGTGTAATCAGGTCTCCCGAGGCATGTTCGAGGCCGGCGTAGATAGCTGCCTCTTTGCCGAAATTGCGGGAGAGGTCAACGACCTTGACCGGATGAGACGACAAAGAACAAATCTCTTTAAGATTTGCCATAGTCTCATCCGTTGATCCGTCGTTGACGAACACAAACTCAAAAGAATCTATTTTGTTTTCAAGTACTTCGCATACCTTGTCAAAGAGGGGCCTTACATTGCCGGCCTCGTTGAAGCAGGGTATGACCAGAGACAATTTCATAAAATCACCTTGTCAAATTATACAATAAAACAATCAGGAGGGCAATGAGATTGTTAAAAATTTAACTTGCAAAAACCCTTTATATATGCGAAAATAATTCCATCTTAAAAAAAGGAGCCGAAAACTATGGAAAGACTTACGACAAACCCTACGGTAAATGCCTGGCTCGATGAGCGTATCGCTCTTTTAAATCCCGATAAGATTGTCTGGATAACAGGCGACAAGGCGCAGCTTGATGCGCTTAAGGCAGAGGCCTGCGAAACAGGCGAACTCTATAAACTCAACGAGGAACTCCTTCCCGAGTGCTATCTTCACAGAACCGCGGTAAATGACGTTGCCCGTGTTGAGGCCCGTACATTTATCTGCACACCTACAAAAGAAGAGGCAGGTCCGTTAAACAACTGGATGGACCCCGCCGAGACATACAAGATGCTTGACGACATCGCCCGCGACAGCTACAAGGGCCGTACGATGTACATCATTCCCTATTCAATGGGTCCCATAGGTTCTCCGCTCGCGAAGATCGGTATTGAAATTACAGACTCTATCTACGTTGTTTCCAACATGGCTATCATGACCCGTGTAGGCACCAAGGTCCTTGAGGCTCTCGGTGATTCTGACGACTGGGTACGCGGCACACACTGCAAGTGCGACATAGACGAGGAGAAGAGATACATCTGCCAGTTCCCTCAGGACAACGCTATCTATTCAGTTAACTCCGGCTATGGCGGAAACGTATTACTCGGCAAGAAGTGCTTCGCACTCCGTATAGCCTCATACCAGGCGAAGAACGAAGGCTGGCAGGCTGAGCACATGCTCATTCTCGGTCTTGAGAATCCGAAGGGCGAGACAAAGTATATCTGCGCCGCATTCCCTTCAGCCTGCGGCAAGACAAACCTTGCAATGATGATTCCTCCCGAGGGCTACAAGTCCAAGGGCTATAAAGTATGGTGCGTAGGCGACGACATCTCCTGGATCCGCAAGGGCGCAGACGGCAGACTCTATGCCATCAACCCTGAAAACGGTTTCTTCGGTGTTGCTCCGGGTACAAACGAAAAGTCCAATCCGAACGCTCTCGCGTCAACAAAGAAAGGCACCATCTTCACCAACGTATGCCACAACCTCGACAACAACACCGTATGGTGGGAAGGTCTCGACAAGAACCCTCCGACGAACGCTCTCGACTGGACAGGCAAGCCCTGGAACGGCGAAGTTGACACGGATCGTCCGGGCGCAAACCCGAACTCCCGTTTCACAGCTCCCGCCAAAAACTGCCCTTGCCTCTCACCTGAGTTTGAAAATCCGAACGGTGTTCCGATTTCCGCATTCGTATTCGGAGGACGCAGAGCCAAGCTCGCTCCGCTCGTATACCAGTCACGCGACTGGAACCACGGCGTATTCATCGGCTCCGTTCTCTCTTCCGAGACAACGGCCGCCGCGACAGGCGCCGTCGGCGTTGTACGCCGCGATCCCATGGCTATGCGTCCCTTCATAGGCTATGACTGCGGCACATATTTCCAGCACTGGCTTGACATAGGCAAGACCTTAGACCCTGAAAAGGCTCCGAAGATCTTCAACGTCAACTGGTTCCGCAAGGATGACGAAGGACACTTCATGTGGCCGGGCTTCGGCGACAATCTTCGTGTTCTCGAGTGGATCATCAAGCGCTGCGACGGTGAAGTTGACGCAGACGAGACCCCGATAGGCTTCATGCCGAAGCCCGAGGACATCAATCTCGAAGGCCTCGAGGGCGAAGTTGATATCAACCGCCTGAAGGAAATGCTTAACGTCGACAAGGCACTCTGGCAGGAAGAGGCCAAGGGCATTGAAGAGTTCTACGCCTCTCTCGGCAACACGGTTCCCAAGGAACTCTATGACTGCCTTGAGACCCTCAAGAAGAACGTAGGATAAACAGCAAAAAGAAAACCCGCTCGTATGAGCGGGTTTTTTATCGTTTGTATTATTCGGAAACGGGAACTGCAGTGATGTGCATTGTGTCGCCGTCTGCCCACTTGTAACCCGGAAGAGGTTTTCTGGTCCAGGGGTTGACGTGGTCGTGATTCTTGAGCATCTTGTAGAGTGCGATGATGTAGATGATGTCGAATACGAGGCAGGCTTCGATGAGGAACTTCATCAGAGGCATGAACTGGAAGTCAACGAAGATTGACCAGTTCGCGCCGTATTCGCGTACCATGACGAGAGCACCCAGGATGCCGGGGGCTATAGTGCCTATGCATTTGCAGATGGCAATGTACATTGACTGGCCTGCGCCGCTGCCTTTTCTGTAAAGCATGGGAATGAAGAGTGATGAGATGAAGATGTTCTGGATATACGCAGCGTAAACGCCGTTGTGGTCGTTCCACTCGTTGATACTGAAGAGTACCGCGCATACGGAACAGAACAGTATGAAGCAGAGCTGCGGATAGAACAGTTTCTTCGGAGCATGTGGCATGGAAGCTTCAAACTCGTCTCTGCCGTACCTGAATTTCAGGTAGAGGATTACACAGTCAAACAGGAACCATACGGCGTTTACGCCTCTCTGCATGGCCGTCTGGCCTGTGAGGTCGAGCATGCTGCCTGCGGGTACGAAGGGAGTTCCGCAGAAAGCGAAGATGAATTCCCAGGCCCAGTTGAGGCCGAGTACCAGAAGGGGCATACCTGAAGTCTTGTGTTTGAAACCGTAGTAGATGATGAGTATGTAGGTTATTGTCCAGAAGAGACCGCCTACGATGGTAAGTACATCGTAGAAGGGGTCGCCTGCGGGAACCGCAAGGGAAGCAATACTCATCTCTTCACCGGTTTTCGGACTGATTACAAGAGTAAGTGCTGAAAAGTCCATTACGTCATCTCCTATTTTTGATGTGTCCGTGAAAAGACAATAAAATTGTATAACATTTTACATATTTTTACAAGGAGGGTGTTATTTTTCTCTTTTGGCAAAATTGTTTATGGAATTGTTAAATGCAAGTAAAACTCTTTACGAATATTTGACCGCTTTGTTCTGATTGGGAAAAATAATTCGGGTTT
The DNA here is from genome assembly GCA_017538005.1 of Clostridia bacterium. GTDB lineage: Bacteria > Bacillota > Clostridia > Oscillospirales > Acutalibacteraceae > UBA1227. The sequence continues at coordinate 13,659 of JAFYJR010000124.1, forward strand.
TACACATTTTCGGGTTTTCGGGTGTGAAAAAGACTGTTCCGTAAAGGTTTTAGTCTTTACATTGCCTGTTTTGCCTCTATTATTAAAAGGGTATTGAACTTATTTGGACATTCTTGTAGAATTGTCTTGTATCTTTTTTTAAGGGAGAATGTATTATGAAATACGCATTATTCACCGGCGCTGCAGGCGGCATTTCAGGCGCCTGCGTAGAGGCTCTTGACAAGAAGGGCGAGTGGACAATTTTCGCGGGATACAACAGAACACCCTGCGACGATCTCATTGCCCGTTGCTCAGAGAGAGTCATTCCCATTCACTGCAACATCTCCTCCCAGGAGGAGTGCTTCAAGGCAGCTGAGGAGATCAAGAAGTA
>JAFYJR010000125.1 GCA_017538005.1 Clostridia bacterium
ACCGCTACATTGACTATATGTGCGCTTACGGTCCCAATGTTCTCGGTTTCTGCGATGACGATGTTGACGCAGCCGCCATTGAACAGCTTAAGAGGGGAAACTGCACGACTTCCGTCTCCTACAAGATGGTTGAGTGCGCAGAACTTCTCAAGGATACCGTAAACTGCGCGGACTGGGCCTTCTTCATGAAGAACGGTTCCGACGCCACGACATTCTCGGTAATGTGCGCAAGAGCCCATACCGGAAAGAAAAAGATAGTCTTTTTCAAGGGCTACTATCACGGCGATTTCCAGTGGGCCCAGAAAGCCGACTATCCCGGCATCCTTCCCGAGGAAGTTGCGAACAACATAATCATTCCCTGGTTTGACATGGAAGCTCTCCAGAGAGTTTATGACGAAAACCACGGCGATATAGCCGGTATCATAGCGCAGCCGTATGACCACGGCAACTTCTATGACAATGTCTGCGCGACGAAGGAACAGTGGGCCGCGGTCCGCAAGTTCTGTGACGACCACGGTATGGTCCTCATCATCGACGACGTCCGCGTAGGCTTCCGTCTTGACCTTGCGGGTTCGGACCACTACTACGGTTTCAAAGCGGACCTCATCTGCTTCTGCAAGGCTCTCGCAAACGGCTATAACATGTCCTGCGTATGCGGACAGGAACACATGAAGAACACCGCTTCATCCGTTGTTTATACAGGTTCCTACTGGCTCTCCGCTGAGCCGTTTGCGGCCTGCATAGCCTGTATCAACAAGATGAAGAAACTTGATGTTCCGACAATGTTCCGTGAGAAGGGCACAAAGCTCACACAGGGTCTTGTTGAGGCCGGCAAGAGGCACAACATCGATCTCGTTGTATCAGGCGAGCCCGCGCTCTTCTACTTCCGTATAGCGAACGACGACAGTCTCTTCCTGCATCAGGAGTGGATTGCGGAGTGTGTAAGCCGCGGAATTTTCTTCGCGTCGCATCATAATCACTTTATCAATGCGGCGCTTTCAGACGAAGATATTGAGTACACAATCGATGTCGCGGACGACGCGTTCTCGGTAGTTGCCGAGCGCCATCCGGACATGGGTCTCATAAAGTAAACGAAAAGGGGGAAATTAAAAATGCCGGCAGAATTCGGGCCTTTCGATAAGGCCGAATGGCTCCGCCTTGAGAAAAAGGCCGATGAACTTCGTCGTCTGACGATTCAGACAGCCATCTGGGGCGGCTCGGGTCACCTGGGCGGTGCTCTCTCTGCGATAGACATCATGACGATTCTCTATTACAGATTTATGAAGCTTGATCCCAATGATCCGAATTTTGAGGACAGAGACCGTTTCGTTCTCTCCAAGGGTCATGCCGCGGTAGGCTACGCACCCGTCCTCGTTGACTATGGCTATATGCCCATAGAAGAACTTAAAATCTTTAACCTGACAGGTGCCAAGATAGGCATGCACCTTGACTCAAACAAGGTCAAGGGTGTTGATTTCTCGACAGGTTCACTCGGTCACGGTATTTCTCTCGGCGTCGGCTCCGCTCTCGCTGCGAGATTCAAGGGCAAGGACTACATGACCTATGTCCTCTGCGGCGACGGTGAAATGAACGAGGGCTCCAACTGGGAGGGCATCATGAGTGCCGCTCAGTTCAATCTCTCAAATCTCGTCATCATGATAGACAACAACAAGTGCATGATTGACGGCCGTGTCGCCGACGAGATGAACATCGAACCTCTCGACAAGAAACTCCGCGCGTTTAACTGCAACACTTACCGTATTGACGGTCACGATATGTCCCAGCTCAATGCGGCAATCGAAGCGGCCATAGACAATGCGAAGAAGGGCACCAAGCCCACTGCCATTGTTCTTGATACCTTCAAGGGTGAGGGCGTTGACTTCATGAAAGACAACTACCTCTGGCACTACGGCTCTCTCGATGACGAGAAGATTGAAAAGTGCTACGCATCACTTGATGCTTACTACAGAGAGCGTTGCGCTCGGGCACAGAAGGAGGGCAAATAATGGGCGGAATGGCATATACCAGTATTGAAGCTGAACAGCTCACTACTGCTGAGTATTACGGAAAAGCTCTTCACGACCTCGGTGAAAAGCATCCCGAAGTTATTGCTCTCACGGCTGACCTTGCGAAGTCGACAAAGATTGCTCCCTTCGTAAAGGCTTTCCCCGAGAGACTTATCAATGTAGGTATTGCCGAGCAGAACATGTTCGGTATCGCTGCCGGTCTCGCGAAGAACGGCTTCATACCTTACGCTTCAACATTCTCTATCTTTGCCGCGGCGCGTTCTCTTGACCAGATTCACACCGATATCTGCTATCAGAATGTACCGGTAAAGATTCTCGCATCACATGCAGGCACATCCTTCGGTCAGGCGGGTTCAACACACCATGCCATCATTGACCTCGCCGTTGCCCGTTCTCTTCCGAACATGACGGTAATGTGCCCTGCTGACGGCGCCGAAGCTTACAAGCTTGTTCTGGCGTCATACGACATACCCGGTCCGGTTTACATCCGTATCAACCGCGGATTCGACGCGGTTGTCTACAGCGGCGGACCGGATTCGGTTGACTTTGTCTGGGACAAGGCGGACAAACTCAAGGACGGCAATGACGCCACATTCATCGGCATCGGCGCCGGTGTTTATCAGGCTCTTCAGGCCGCTAACATCCTTGAGTATGACTGCGGCGTAAAGGCCCGCGTGCTCAACATGCATACCCTTAAACCCATAGACAAGGAAGCCATCATCAAGGCCATTGACGAGACAGGCTGTATCGTTACAGTCGAGGACCATGTCATCCAGGGCGGTCTCGGTTCCGCAGTTGCGGAAGTTATCGCCGAGTACGGCAAACCCTGCAAGTTCAAGATGCTCGGTCACGACAACAGCTTCTCGACAATAGGTCTTCAGGAAGACTTGCTTACAATCGCAGGCATCGATGCCAACGGCGTCGCGGCAAGCGCTGCAAAGCTGCTTGACGTAAGACTTGGCGGCAAAGATGACTGGACAGACGAATATTGATAAGGAGGGAAAAGTTATGCCAAATGATGAAGCTCGTTACGCAAATAAGGTTTTCATGGCAGGTGCTTTACCTCTTATGAAAGTCATTGCGACAGATGACAAGAAACTTCGTCTCGCTTACAAGATGCAGCGCATAAACGCTGTCTATCAGGTTTCGGCAAAGAACGGCGCCAAGAAGGAAGCCGTGCACTTTATCGTAACCAAGGGCGAGTGGGAAGTTTACCAGGGCGAATACACAGGCCCTAAAAAGATTGACGCGGAGCTCGCTTTCTCTTCACTTGAAAAGATGAACGGATTTATGAAGGGCGACTTCAAGCAGCTTCCTTCGATCAAAATCGGCAATCCCAAGAAGTTTGCCATGTTCATGGCCGTACTTCTCAAGATGTCTTCAGTACTGACAGCGCAGGAGATTCCGGAAGATGAAGCCACACAGCTTCTCACCATCAAATGCTTCTTCTATCTGCTTTCAACGGGTATTTCCGCCCTCAACAAGATGGGCAACCCGAAGGTTTCAGAGTGGGTAAAGAAGTCTCCGGACCGCTGCTATCAGTTTGAAGTAATCGGTTATCCGGAACTCTCCGCGTACCTTCGTGTCGCTGAGGGTAATTCCAAGGCGGGCAAGGGCCACTATGAGCGCTCAGACCCGTTCTTTACAATGGCATTTGACTGCCCTGAGTCCGCGCTTATGATACTTATGGGCAAGGGCGACATGTTCAAGA
>JAFYJR010000126.1 GCA_017538005.1 Clostridia bacterium
TATGTTTCATCAACGGGAATTCCCGGGGCGAGGCCGTCGAGTACGGCACAAATCATCGGGCCGTGGGACTCGCCTGCCAGAGTGAGGATTACGCTGGTGCCTATGCTATTTTTCATTCTTATGTCACCGGAATTCTGGGATTTGCCGTGTACGGTTTCGACAAGTTTTCAGACCTTTATGTCTGGCTGATAAAGAAGACGCCGCTGATTGACTATTATGCGACATCAGAGGCAATGTTCAACATAGTTCAGGCGCTGTTTTCGATTTTCGCGATAATGCTGCCTTTCCTGATTGCGTATATCCTGATAAAGCTTGTTCAGCGGAAGAACGCGAGACCCTGGCCTTTCTGGGCTCCGAGCAGCACGAAATTCTTTTTCGCGGCGCTTGCTTTCGCTTTTCTGACGGTTGTTGTCTGCAACGCGCTGGTGGGACTCGCCACCATAGGTTTTGAGGCAGTCGGCTTCGAGTTTGACGAGAGCGATATGCCCGATCCGAAGTCCGTAGGCGGATACTTCTGGCAGGTCTTAAGCGTGGCGCTTGTTCCGGCTTTTGTCGAGGAGTTCGCAATCCGGGGAGTAATGCTTCAGTCGCTCAGACGCTACGGTGACGCGTTTGCCATTATTGTCAGTTCGATATTCTTTGGTCTCATGCACGGCAATCTTCTTCAGGCGCCGTTCGCGTTTTTCCTGGGAATTGTCATTTCATGGCTCGTCATTGTCACGGACAGTCTCTGGACGGGAATAGCGATTCACTTTATGAATAACCTTTACGCCGTCTCTCTTACCGGACTCGCCGTTATAACCAGTGATACGGTATATGTCATCATAGCGGCGGCTGTGAATATTATCGGCGGTCTGCTCGGCCTGCTTTCCATCATCTGGATTGTTGACAAGCAGCGCGGCAAACTGCATCTTAAGAATATGTACCGTTGGCAACCTTATGTGTTTGCCGTACTGTCCATACCGCTCACTGCGGCGTTTATCTACTTCGTTTACCTCTGCTCGCAGACGGTTCACTATGTGGGGGTAAGCTGATGGACGCTGAGTATTATATGAGGGAAGCTCTCGCGGAGGCGAGGGCGGCGGACGCCGAAGGCGAGGTGCCCGTAGGGGCCGTAATTGTCCGAAACGGTGAAATCGTCGGACGGGGAAGAAACGGCCGCGAGGGCTTAAAGAATGCCCTGGCTCACGCGGAGGTCGTCGCCATCGGCGAAGCCTGTGAGCGGCTCGGCGGCTGGCGTCTCTGGGACTGTGATCTCTATGTCACACTCGAGCCGTGTCCCATGTGCGCGGGAGCGATAGTGAATGCGCGCATTAAAAATGTCTATTTCGGGGCCTGGGACCCGAAGGCGGGCTGCTTCGGAAGTGTAATCGACTTCAACGAACTGCCCTTTAACCACAAACCGGAAATAATCAGCGGAGTTCTTGAGGAAGAATGCTCGACCATACTTACCGAGCATTTCAAAAGACTTCGCGAGAGTAAATAGGAGATGCTATTATGTCAGAATGCACACATGACTGCAGCACTTGCGAATCAAAGTGCGAAAAAGCTGATTTTCTTCAGCCTTTAAACGAAGCAAGCAGCGTGGGTAAGGTCATTGCCGTTGCGTCCGGTAAGGGCGGCGTCGGCAAGTCACTTGTAACTTCCATGCTCGCCTGCGAGAGCGTTGAGAGAGGTTTTAAGACTGCGATAATGGACGCCGACGTTACCGGACCTTCAATACCGAAGGCCTTCGGTCTGCACGAGCAGGCGCTCGGAACAGAACTCGGCATTGAACCGGCCATAGCCGGCAACGGCATTAAAATTATGTCCATAAATCTCATCCTTGATGACGAGGAAAAACCCGTCGTATGGCGCGGCCCCGTTATCAGCGGTGTAATCAACCAGTTCTGGACCGATGTCAACTGGGGCGAGATTGACTATATGTTTGTCGATATGCCTCCGGGAACGGGCGATGTACCCCTTACCGTCTATCAGTCACTTCCCGTTGACGGTATTGTCATAGTCGCGACACCTCAGGATCTTGTAAAACTTATCGTCAAGAAGGCTTACAACATGGCCAAGATGATGAATGTTCCCATCCTCGGTGTTATCGAGAACATGAGTTATCTTGAGTGTCCCGACTGCGGCAAAAAAATCGAAGTTTTCGGAAAGAGCAAGGCGCAGGAGATAGCCGAAGAACTCGGCGTGCCCGTACTTGCCACACTCCCGATCAATCCCTCCACGGCAGAACTTGTCGATGAAGGCAAGATGGTCGGAGTGGAAAAACCCGGTATTGATGCCGCGTTTGACAAAATACTCGAACAGCTTTAAGGAGCAAAGATGTTAGAACTCAAAAACCTGTCTTTCAAAGTTGAAAATGAAGACGGCTCGGGTGACCTCCATATCATCGAGGGTCTGAACCTCGATATCGAGGAGGGCAAGTTCGTCGTAATTACAGGCCCGAACGGCGGCGGTAAATCCACGCTCGCCAAACTCATCATGGGTATAGAGAAACCTACGAGCGGTCAGATTATTTACAACGGAAAAGATATCACAGATCTCTCCATAACGGAGCGGGCAAATCTCGGCATTGGCTATGCTTTTCAGCAGCCGCCGCGCTTTAAGGGTCTCACCGTCCGCAGCCTCCTGTCCCTTGCCGCGGGCAAGGAACTGCCTGAGGACGAGTGCTGCTCATACCTCACGCGCGTCGGCCTCTGCTCAATGGACTATTTAAACCGCGAGGTCGATTCGTCGCTCTCCGGCGGTGAAGTAAATCGTATCGAGATAGCCACGCTCATGGCGAGAAATCTCACGCTTGCCATCTACGATGAGCCGGAGGCCGGAATCGACCTCTGGAGCTTCGCTATGCTCGTTGATACTTTCAAAACCATTGCGAAGAACGAGACAAACAGTGTAATAATAATTTCCCACCAGGAGCGTATAATGCAGCTCGCTGATGAGATAATCATAATTGCGGACGGCAAGGTTACGACCAGGGGACCCAAGGACGAAGTATTCCCGAAACTTCTCACGGAGTTCGGCAGTTTCGGCCGTGACTGCACATTCAGAGGGGAGGGTGACTGATGGATATCAAAGATTTCAATTTCTCCACAAGCCTCACCCCGACCGATCAGTATATGCTCGGTGAGATCGCCGATATGACCGGTATGCCCGATGGCGCGTTCAACATAAGAAAGAACGGCCAGGGCCTTGTCCGCACTTCTTCCGAGAACATCGAGATAAAGCCGAAGACCGACAAACCCGGTATCGACATTATCATCAAGCCGTATACAAAGGCGGAGAAAGTACATATCCCCGTTATCATAACCGACACAGGTGTTGAGGAAGTCGTTTACAATGACTTTTACATCGGCGAAGGCGCAGATGTTGACATAGTCGCCGGCTGCGGTATCCACAACTGCGGTGACAAGACATCTCAACACGACGGTATTCACGCTTTCCATATCGGAAAGAATGCCAGCGTCAAGTATACAGAGAAACACATAGGCGCCGGCGACGGAAACGGCAAAAGAATAATGAACCCCACAACCGTGGTAAACATGGAAGAGGGTTCA
>JAFYJR010000127.1 GCA_017538005.1 Clostridia bacterium
ATGGCGGTGGCCATGAAGCCGCCGAACATGACATAGACACCCGTGAGCACTGCCATTATGAGAATTACGACCCAGTAGGGGATGTCAAATACCAGGCCGAACAGACTTGAAAGACCGTTATAGAGTGAAGCGGTATAAGGAATGAGGAAAATGAATACTATGATTGACGCGGCAATTTTAAGAGCGGTTGAGTCAAAGCGCTTGCCGAAGAAGTCGGGCATTGTCTTCGCGTCGTAGTGCTGGGTCATGACGCGGGTTCTTCTGCCGAGAATATTCCAGGCGAGAAGGGAACCTATGAAGGCGTTGCCGAGACCGGCCCATGTGCTTGAAAGGCCGAAGTTCCAACCGAACTGGCCTGCGTAACCGACGAATATAACCGCCGAGAAGTAGGATGTACCGAAAGCGAATGCCGTAAGCCAGGGGCCTACGCTTCTGCCGCCGAGTACAAATCCGTTTACGTCTGTTGCATGCTTTCTCGTATACAGACCTACACCGATCATAAGGGAAAAGAAGCATACGAGAAGTATGGCTGACATGAGTTTCATTGCGAATCATCCTTTACCGTTTCTTTGCGATTTAGCACTTTAAAGTGTGCACTTCACTGCTTTAAAGTATCACAGTGAAGTGCAAATGTCAATATATTTTTTAAAGTTTTGCGAGAAAATCACAGAGATCGAGGAAATATTTCTCATAATCACTGCGCTTTTCGAAGAATCCCATCCAGGAGAAATGGTCCTTGTGTTCAATCGGCATATTGTACCATTTGCCCGGAACAACTTCTGTATTTTCCGTCCAGGTCTCCTGAGGTTTGTTTCGCGGAGCCATTGTGCTTAATGTGTTTACTATGCCGTCTGACTGATACCATTTTTTGTCGACCCCGAGAGTCCTTTTCAGTGTGGGCGTGCCATACCAGCCGATAATCAGTTGTCCGAGATGCGCCAACGGGAAGGATTTAAGTTCCATTGCGTGGAAGGGAGTAATAAGTATTTTATGAGACTTGCACGCCGGGTGGGCGAAGTAATAAATCTCATCGGAAATGCCTACGGTCTCGTTGAACTCGGCTGTGAGGGCAGTACTCTGCGCGATAAGCGAATTGTCAAGTCTGCAGGCGTGGCATTTTTCAAGAACATAATCTCCCCAGAGATCAAGTCGGGGATCATAGAACTTTGTGAGTCCCGTTATCTTGATAAGGGTATTTGCGGCGCTGAGCATGAGCCAATTGACAAACTTGTCAACATGCAGGTCGCGCGCGGCGTCGGCGAGTGTCGTGCCGTTGTTTGTGCCGGAAATTGTCGTGACCGAATGTACGAGGTGAGCGTTGCCTCCGGCAAAGAGCGGAGAGAGCTCGTCAGCGGGTGTCGCCGCGCGTTCTTCTTCCGAGCCGCGGTCTAAAAGGTCCGCGAACATACTTATCGTGGGACCTCCGAAGGAGTGGCCTATGAGATTGATTTTCTCATGGCTGCCGGGCTCGCCCCAGTCTTTGAAGTATCCCTCGTAGGTTCTGCCGTAGCGGGCGTGGCCGTTTTTCTCGCTGTGGACCTTGCCGTAGTCGACGGTACCGCCGACTATCTGCGCGTAGAGTTCGCAGGCGCGGTCCCACGCTGAGTTCCAGGGTCCTGCTGACGGGGCGTATGACTCATATCCGTTTTCTGTAAGGAACTGTGCTATGCCGGGTCTGTGAAAGCCGCCGAAGTACGGCATGAGGCCTGTGAGCCTGTCTTTGTCGCCCCAGCCGCAGTAGCCGTGAACGAAAATATTGGCATAAGCTTCTGACATTTTTATGTCCTCCATATATTTGATACGTTAGAGATTATACTCATTTGCCATACAATTGTAAATAATCGCGTAATGTAGTATAATATTTGGGTATTTTTGTTTAAGGAGCATTGCTTTGAAAGTCTCGGTTGCCATGGCGGCGTACAACGGAGAAAAGTACATAGAACAGCAGCTTGAGTCGATTCTGACGCAGCTTCGTGCCGATGATGAGGTCATAGTATCTGATGATAACCCGGCCGGCGGCACGAAGGAGGCGGTTGACCGCCTCGGCGACCCGCGCATCCGCTATGTCGAGGGTCCCGGCAAGGGAGTCATAAAAAACTTCGAGCATGCGCTGTCACTGACGACGGGGGACATAATCTTCCTTGCCGACCAGGACGACGTCTGGCTACCCGGTAAGGTCGCCGCCTGCGTCAGTGAGATTGAGAACGGCGCGACTCTTGTGCTCCATGACGCAAAAGTTGTCGATGAAAATCTTAATGTCATAAACGAATCATTCTTTGAAATCAACGGCAGCGCGCCCGGCTTCTGGAAAAATATAAAAAAGAACTCATTTATGGGATGCTGCATGGCGTTTGACGCGGGGCTGAAGGACGCAGTTATGCCGTTTCCGGACAATCTTCCCATGCATGATCAGTGGATAGGACTGATTGCGGAGCGAAAGGGTAAAGTAAAATTACTTTACAGTCCCTACCTTCTGTACCGCAGAAGCGGGGACAGTCTCACCGGAAGACCGACATCCCTCTCACAGAAAATCAAGTGGAGAGTAAGCATTATAAAGGACGTTTTGCTATGATAAAAGTATCGGCGAGTATCGTCACTTACAACAATGTCAAATATATAGAAAAGGCCGCAGGTACGTTGCTTGATTCTGTCAAAGACGAGAATATAGACTTCCGTCTCTATGTCTTTGACAACGGTTCGACTGACGGTACCGTTGAGCTTCTTCGTGAGAAATTTTCCGATGATCCGAGGTTCTTTTTAAACATCTCGGCAGAGAATATCGGCTTCGGAAAAGCGCATAACCGGATGCTCAAAGAGTTTGACAGCTGGAAGGCGGATTATCACTGCGTAGTAAATCCCGATGTCGTCATTGAGGATGACATAGTCTCGAAGATGGTGAATTATGCCGAGTCGCATCCTGAGGTTGTCCAGCTCTCACCGAGGATATGCTTCCCGGACGGACGCGACCAGATACTGGGCAAGCGCAGGCCGCATATCTGGTACCTGATGGCAAGCCGCCTGCGCGGCGAGGAGCCGTCGAAGCTGCTCTCGCGGTACGCGATGCTCGACGCGGACTATTCACAGCCCTTCGAGATAAAGAACGCCACGGGCTGTTTCATGTTCTTCCGCGGCGACGCGTTCCGCGAAGTCGGAGGCTTCGACGACAGATATTTCATGTACTTCGAAGACTGCGATATCACGCGTGTTATGGGCAAAAAGGGAAAGGTTCTTTTCTTCCCCGACGCGATTGTTTACCACGTGTGGGCGCGTGATTCCAAGAGAAATACCAAACTGAAAATAATACACATTCAGTCAATGCTGAAATATGACCTGAAATGGAGGACAATCTGATGACATTTGCAGTAATTCTTGCCGGCGGTATCGGTTCCCGTATGGGCAATTCCGAAACACCGAAGCAGTATCTCATGCTCGGCAAACAGCCTATTATCATACATACTATTGAAAAATTCTTCGTATGCCCGGACTTTGAGCATGTTATCGTGCTTACACCCGCGGCCTGGGTCGCCCATACGGAAAATATGATAAAGAAGTCCCTCGGTAAGACGGACCGCATTTCAGTCATTGAAGGCGGCTCGACGAGAAACGAGACACTGATGAATGCCATCAGGTTTATTGAGAAAAATTACGGTCTTGCCGATGACACGATAATCGTCACACACGATGCGGTACGACCTTTCGTAACCCACAGGATTATTGAAGAGAATATTGCTGCGGCGAAGAAGTATGGTGCAACAGATACTGTTGTTCCCGCAACTGATACTATTGTTGAGTCCAAAGACGGCGAAGTTATTTTCCAGATTCCCAACAGGGCAACACTCTTCCAGGGACAGACTCCGCAGAGCTTCAACGCGAAGAAACTCAAGGAACTCTATGAGAGTCTGACGGATGAAGAGAAGGAAATACTGACAGACGCCTGTAAGATATTCGCCATGAAAGGCGAGAAGGTATATCTCGTCGAGGGCGAAGTTTCAAATATGAAGATAACTTATCCGTTTGACCTCAAGGTCGCGGCCACGATGCTCGGAGGAGATCTGACAAATGATTAATTCCATCTATCAACTCACCGCGCCTCGACTGATAGAGGTCACATACGGTGAGATTGATTTAAGTGAGGGCGGCGCGCTTGTGCGCCCGTCACACCTGTCAATCTGCCGTGCTGATCAGAGGTACTATCAGGGCGCGCGTTCGAAGGAAGTGCTTGCGAAGAAACTTCCCATGGCGCTTATCCATGAGTGTATGGCGGAAGTGGTCTTTGACACTACGGGTACTTTCAAATCGGGCGACAGAGTCATCTGTATTCCGAACACGCCGACGGAGGATGACGATGTAATCGCCGAGAACTACAGGCGTTCATCAAAATTCCGCTCGAGCGGTTTTGACGGTTTCCTTCAGGATGTCGTTTTAATGGCGCCTGACAGACTGGTGAAGATTTCAGATGATGTAAATCCCGATGTCGCGGCGTTCACTGAACTGATTTCAGTCGCGATGCATATCATCTCACGATTTGACAAAACCGCCCATCAGAGGCGAAACAGCGTAGGTGTCTGGGGCGACGGAAATCTCGGTTTCATCACCGCTATTTTGCTCGCGAACCTGTATCCGGATATGAAACTCAATATCTTCGGAAGACATTTTGACAAGCTCGCTTATTTCACCTTTGCCGACGAGACGATACATGTCGATGAGATACCGGATGACCTTATGATTGATCACTGCTTTGAATGTGTCGGCGGAGCGGGTTGCGAGCCGGCGATAAATCAGATGATTGACCACATTAACCCCGAGGGCACGATAGCCTTAAGTGGTGTATCGGAAAACAATGTTCCGATAAATACCCGAATGGTTCTGGAAAAAGGTCTGAGACTTTTCGGCTCATCAAGATCCGGCAGGGAAGACTTTGAAAAGACCGTCGGTTTCCTTGAGGGCAGTGAACAGTCAGTACATTATCTCGAAACACTTATAGGCGAGACCTTTGATGTCCGTACCATACCGGATATTCATAAGGCATTTGACGCGGACTCAACCCTTCACCTGGGCAAGACCGTAATGCATTGGAATAAATAATGAAAGGAGTGCATATTATGAAAGATTTAATCTTCCGTATCTATGCGCTCTTTTTCAATTTCGGCGCGAAACTCGGCACAAAGAAAAACAGGGTGGGCCTTGTGTCCATGCACAATGCCCACTTCGCGGACGGCCTCGGCGAGGTCGAGCGTGCACTCAGCGACGGTTATGAGATAATTAAAGCGGAGAGGACAGCGCTTGCGCGTCCGCTCTCCGCGCTTAAGTTCATAACCGCCGACGCCTTTCGCCTCGGCCGTGCGAAGTATATCTTTTTAAATGACAACTTCATGGCGCTTGCGTACGCAAAGCCGGACAGTGAGACAAAGATAATCCAGCTCTGGCACGGTATGGGCGCTTTCAAGAAATTCGGTTTTGATATTGAAGTCGAGCCGAAAGTACGCCGCCTTGAGGCGGCGCAGGCCGGGCGGCTGACGCATGTCGCCTGCTCGTCCGTCGGCGTAAAAGATATTTACGCCGGAGCTTTCGGCGTCTCCCCGGAAAAGGTATATCCCGTGGGCACACCGAACGAGGATTATTACTTCAGAACTCCCGATGTAAAGAATGAAAAGTACACCATCCTTTACGCTCCGACATTCAGGGAGGATCCGGAGAGTGACGCGAAGATTCTTTCGCATTTTGACGCAAAAGCCGTAAAAGATGCTCTGGGTGATGTCGAGATACTTGTCAGACTTCATCCCCAGGTGCACACGAGCAGTATGCCGACCGGCGTTACTGATGTAACCGATTATCCGAATGTCAATGAACTCTGCGCAAAAGCGGATATGCTCATTACAGATTATTCATCCATCTGTATGGACTTTGTTCTGCAGAATAAACCGGTTGTATTTTACGCATTTGACCTCGACGGTTATAAAGGCGCGCGCGACTTCTATTTTAACTATGAGGACTATGTCCCCGGACCGATTGCTAAGACATCCGAAGAACTTGTCTTAGCGATAAAGGAAGCGCGGGAAAACAGGTCGCCGAATTATGATGAATTCAGAAAATTCAATTTTGATGAACCTGAAGGTGACGCGACAGCAAAACTTCTGGAAATAATTTTGTAATATATCTCGTGTAAAATCGTCTTTACTTGTGAACCCACAAGGAAAGGCGGTTTTTTCAATGAAGAAAACAAACTGGAACAAGGCTGCGGCAATACTTGTCGCATTCGTAATTTTACTCACATTCGGCGCATGCGGAAGCAAGCAGGCGGCTGACGGAAGCTACAGGGAGTACAGCGATGTAAATCTCGCTGCCGTCGACGGAAACGGCAAAGGCGGTATTTCAAAAGCCGCGTCGGAGAATCAGGCTGATGCCGCTCCCGCGGAAAACTCAAAACCGACATATACAGGTAACCGCAAGATAATCAGAAACGCGAGTCTCGACCTCTCGACAGAGAAGTATTCGGAGACAATCAAGGCAATAGAAAAGGCAACTGCGGATCTCGGCGGCTATATTGAGCAGTCTCAGGAGACAAAGTATGATGATTTTTCATATACTTCGATGACTGTCAGAATCCCCACCGAAAAGCTTGATGAGTTCCTCGGCAAGATGGACGGAGTCGCGACGGTTACTTCAAAGTCAATCACATCCGACGACATCACTGCATCCTATGTTGACACGGAGAGCCATCTCAAAGCCTTGAGAACAGAGCAGGATACATTGCTTGAACTCCTCTCAAAGGCAAACGGTCTCTCTGAAATCCTTGAGATACAGGACAGACTCACAAGTGTAAGAGCTGAGATAGAATACTATCAGAGCCTCATGAACACCTTTGACAATGAGCTTGAGTACTCAACCGTCAGGATAGAAGTTGATGAAGTAAGGCACGAGGTTGTAACTGGCGAAGGTTTCTGGGCAAAAATCGGTCTCGGACTCAAGGAATCCTTCTACGATGTAGGAACCGGTATAGCCAATTTCTTCTCCTGGATCATCATCCACATCCCTTATCTCATTATCCTTGCTGTCATTATAGTGGCTCTTTGTGCTATAATTAAGAAGCTTAAGGCAAAGAGAAAGACCAAGAAGGAAAAGAAAAATGCAGGACAAACAGATAGTGCAGATGTATCTGGACAGAAATGAACAGGCCATCGCTGAAACCAAAAACGCATACGGAAATTATCTTTTGACCATAGCTTTTAATATCCTCGGAAACCACGAGGATGCGGAAGAGGCCGAGGCGGACACCTATGTCCGCACATGGAATGCAATCCCTCCCCAGATTCCGCTTAAACTCAAGGTTTTCCTTGCAAAAATTACCAGGAATATTTCAATAGACATGTACAGAAAACAGCATGCGGAAAGACGCGGCGGGCAGGGCTGCGACATGCTCCTCTCGGAGCTTGAGGAGGCCCTGTCGACGCTCGGCGAAGGCGTAGACAACGCGACGCCGGACACCGCGCTTGACCAAAGCGAAGTGACGCGCGCTTTAAACGATTATCTCGCTGCGCTCGACCCGACAAAGCGCGTCATGTTCGTCAAGCGCTACTGGTACGGCGAGTCCGTCGCCGACATAGCCGCTGAGTTGTCACTCAGCGAAAGCAATGTCGCGACGACCCTCTTCCGCCTTCGCGCCTCGCTCAAAGATTTCCTGGAAAAGGAGGAAATCGCGGTATGAAAAGAAAAAGAGCGGAGAACATTTTCTCCGCAATGACTGACATAAATGAAAAATATCTTGAAGAGGCTGAAAACTACACTGCCGGAAGTCAGACGGTGACCGTTCATCCCGGCAGAAAGCGCTGGGTGGCGATAGCGGCCTGTTTCGTTCTGATAATGGCGGTTGCCTTCCCGGCTCTGAACAACCTCTTCGGCAAAACAGCTTCGAAAGCCTCGAATGACGCCGCGGGCTTTATTCAGGAAGCGGCTCAGGATGGCGCGAACGCGAACAAGAGTTACTCGTCAGAAGGCGACAACGCCTGCAGGGTATCGTCGATGCCCGATGACGCATGCGGAATAACCTGGAAGGTTGTCGGTGACGCGGAGCTTTCCTTTGATGTGACTGAATTTGATCTTCATAACACCGAGTGTTACATCACTGTTTTATGGACAAACAATACTTCGCATGACATCAACATAAATCCGACCTTCGCACTTCTGAAGGAAGACGAAAACGGAAAACTCGTGAACGCTTTGGGCGAAGATGTAACGATGGCTTTTCCGACGGTTATCTATACCGCGGAGAAGGACGGAGGTACAACGGAAATCACTTATCCGCTGCCGCATCTTACGGAACTCGGGTCTGAAAAGCTTGTAATTTTCCTGAACGGTACGGAAGAAACCCCTTACAGAATAGATATCGATTTGGCAACATCTTAAAAATGTGGTATCATACAATTTGTATGATACCATGTTTTTTTAGGGGGACATGTTTTGACCACTGTCACATATTTTAATCTTGTAACGCTCTACGCGCTCATCGACGGAATATGTCTGAGCATCATAGTCGTTTTGCTCGGCGTAGTATGGACGATGAAGTTCGGAGTCAAATTTCATAAGACAACGGGATTGCTCTTCGCCCAGATAGGAACCTGTCTGAGCGATATGATCTGCGCTCTGATTGAGCATAATCCCGCCGTGCCGATCTGGGTGAAAATGCTTTTCAAAGCTTTATATTTCATTGCTCTTGCGATAGTGGAATATATGTGGGCCCGCTTCGCGCTCAATCTTATGGAACCTAAGGTTCTGAGAAAAAGATGGGCGCAGATTGTTGTCACAGTACCTGTTGCGCTGATGATAATTCTTACGCTCGCATCTTTCTTTACCGAACATGCCGTTTTCACATGTGATACAACCGGTTATTACCCCGCGACCCTTTATACATTGTACCCGCTTATCGGTTTCCTTTATCTGATAGTAATTTCTATCCGGGCTGTACGCCTTGCAGTCACTGAGAAGGTTATCTACAGGCGCAATATGTGTTATGTAATCTCACTCTTTACGCTGGCCCCGTTTGTTTTCTATATTGTTCAGCAGGTAATACCCGGACTGCCGTTTATCTGCGTGGGCGCAACGATAAGTGTTGTATTTGTCTCGGTCACCATACGTGAGCAGATGACACAGAACCAGAGTTCTGTTGCGAGAGCACTTACCGAAAACTATGAAATCATAAGTCTTGTTGACCTCTCAAACGGCGAATATACCGATTACAGAAGGGGCCCTTTCATCGATTCGCTTGATTCCATGTATGAGGGCGAAACTGATTCGTTCTCTGAGTCCATAATGCGTTTTGCAGAGACATATGTTTACGAGGAGGACAGAAATGACTTCTATAATAGAATTTCAACATATAACCTCATTCGTGAACTCACAAAGAGCGGAGAGGCCATAATTGATATGCGGCTGGTTACGCCGAACGGTCTTGAGTACTATCGCGCCAAGGCCGTGGCTGATGATAAATTCAAAGAGAATTATCTGTGCGTCATCGGTATAAAGAATGTTGACGAGCAGACCCGTCAGGAGATGCGCCAGAAGCTGATGCTTGAGGAGGCGCTTTCAAGCACAGAGGACGCGAATGCCGCGAAGACGGCTTTCCTTTTCAATATGTCGCATGACATACGCACGCCGATGAATGCGGTATTGGGATTTGCAAACCTGGCGAAGAAAAAAATTGATACTGACCCTGAAACCGCGAAGGAATATCTCGATAAAATAGAAATCTCCGGTCATCATATGCTGACACTTTTAAACGATGTTCTTGATATGGCAAGTATTGAGGCCGGAAAGATAACCATTGAAGAACAGGCTACGGATATTCACTATTTCGGCGAAACCATTATCGCCATGACCGCAAGTATGGCTTCCGCACGTAACATAGCCGTAAATGTGGAATACAGGGATATAAAGCATGAGTTTATCTATGCCGACCGTCTTCATTGTGATCAGATACTGTTGAACATTGTCACAAACTCCATCAAGTACACAAGACCCGGCGGAAAAGTTGATATTGTATTTACAGAGACTCCGAGCAAGAGCCGCGGTCACGCAAATTACATCACAACAATAGAGGACAACGGAATAGGAATGAGTACGGAGTTCTTAAAGCATATTTTCGACAGTTTTGAGCGTGAACATACCACTACGGAATCCGGAGTACAGGGAGCGGGCCTCGGTATGTCCATAACCAAGAGACTCGTTGACCTCCTCGGTG
>JAFYJR010000128.1 GCA_017538005.1 Clostridia bacterium
GGAAAAGGTGACCTCATCCCCGACAAATATCCTGTCAGATACTGCGACCTGGGTCTCGGACTGTTTATAAGCGCGTTCCTGTTCACTGTAACCCCTCTTACCAATGAGGTCGAAAACTGATGACAGATAAGCTTTTGACATTGATAAACGCAGGCCGCGTGCCGCACGCGCTGGTCATAGACGGCGGGACTTACGAGTCACGCCTTGCCTGCGCGAAAGAAGTCGCGGCCGCGCTTTTGGGCGAAAGCCAGAAGGTTATGGCGGACATCCACCCGGATGTCATAACCGTTCTCCCCGAGGAGAAAAAGAAAACCCTCTCGGTTGAGCTCATCCGTAAAATGCGCGACGATGTCTATGTCATTCCGAACGAGAATGAACGCAAAGTCTACATCATCGGCAAGGCGGAACTCATGCAGGATTACGCGCAGAACGCGCTTTTAAAAATCCTCGAGGAACCGCCCCGCTACGCGACGTTTATCTTACTCTGCGACACACACTCCGCCCTTCTCGGAACAGTGCTGTCGCGCGTCGCCGTGTTCACGCTTGACGAAGAGAAATCCGATGGCACGGATGAGACATACGAAACCTGCCTTTCGCTCGCGAAAGACCTCGCGGCAAAGACAGCCGCAAGGGACGGCTTCGGTTTACTGAAAGCCGTATCAGGTTTCGATAAAGATTTTGATCTGCTCGGGAATACCCTTGACTGCCTTTCGGCAATCATCCGCGACGCGCTCGTTTTAAGCGCGGGCGGCGAGAGCATAATCAGCGGCGCCCCCGACGAGGCGCGCGCCCTCACTGCCCTCTCGCCCGACGAGCTCATCTCCCGTCAGGAAGGAATAAAGGAAATCAAAAAAGCTGTAAATATCTACGCAAACAAGAACCTTACACTTACAAGGCTTGCAGATAAATTATACGGAGGTACAGATGCCTGAAGTAGTCGGAATTAAATTCAAGGATGTCGGCAAAGTCTACTGCTTCGATCCGAACGGCGAAACCCTGACTCCCGGACAGTATGTCATAGTCAACACTGCCCGCGGCGTCGAGTGCGGCCGGGTTGCCACAGGCAACGAGATTGTGGACGAAGACAAGATAGTGGCGCCGCTCAAACCAATAGTCCGTATCGCGACCGAAGAAGACTTGAAAAAGGTCGAGGAAAATAAAGAGAAAGAGAAATCCGCTTTCAAGATCTGTGAAGAGAAGATAGCCAAACACGGCCTCGAGATGAAACTGACCGATGTCGAATACACCTTCGACAACAGCAAGATTCTCTTCTACTTCACAGCCGACGGACGAGTGGATTTCCGCGAACTCGTAAAGGACCTTGCGTCTGTTTTCAGAACCCGCATCGAGCTTCGCCAGATAGGCGTACGCGACGAGGCGAAGATGATAGGCGGCATAGGTGTCTGCGGCAGACCTTTCTGCTGCAAGTCCTTTATGGGCGAGTTCGCGCCCGTCTCCATCAAAATGGCGAAGGAACAGGGTCTCTCTTTAAACCCCGCGAAAATATCGGGAGCCTGCGGTCTTCTCATGTGCTGCTTAAAATATGAGCACGAGACCTACGAGCACCTCTCGAAAATCACGCCGAAACCCGGCGCCATAGTCGACACAAAAAGCGGCAGAGGCGTGGTGACGGAATCAAATCTTCTGGCGGGAACCGTCAAAGTCAAACTTGACGACTTCCCCGACGCGGTACCCACAACACTCAACAGAAATCAGGTCAGGATACTGAAGGACGGAAAGTCCTCAATATCCAAAGAGGAGCAGGAAGCTCTGAAGGCTATAGAAGAATAAGGAAGGATTTTTAATATGGCAGAACAAATTTTATTGACCAGTGACGGTCTCAAGGAATTGCAGGACGAACTCGAATATCTCAAGACGACAGGCCGTAAAGAGATGTCCGAAAAGATCAAAGTCGCCCTCTCATTCGGCGACCTCTCGGAGAACGCGGAGTATGACGAAGCGAAGTCCGAGCAGGGCAAACTCGAGTCCCGTATCAACGAACTCGAAGCAATTCTTCAGAACTACAAACTCATCGACGAGGAAGAACTCTCCGCCGATGTGGTAAACCGCGCCTCCAAAGTCACAATCCGCGACATGGAGACAAAGGAAGACATAACATACCAGATAGTAGGTCCCCAGCAGGCAAATCCCATGAAGGGCCGTATCTCCGATGAGTCTCCGGTAGGAAAAGCTCTCCTCGGCAAAAAGAAGGGTGCAACCGTTTCCGTTGAAACACCCGCCGGTATCCTCAAATACAAGATTACCAATATCGAGCTCAAGAAATAATTCACAGGAGACTTAAAATGGCTGAAAACCAAAACCCGGCAGAGGAGGCAAAGGAACTCACTGCCGAAGAAACCAACGAACAGAGACAGATTCGTATAGAAAAACTCAAGGCCTTGCAGGAGGCCGGCTGCGACCCGTTCCAGGTCATGACAGCCGACCAGTCTTTCCATACCGTCGATGCCAAAGAGGCTTACTCCGCGCTCGAAGCGGAGCTTCTCGCCGGCAGAACCGAACCCGACACCGACGGTCTTGACGAGCAGCAGGCCAGAGAGATAAAGAAGAACGACTATAACGAGCGCCGTGCCATCATGGATGCGAAGCCCATAGATGTAGCCATAGCCGGCCGTATGATGTTCAAGCGTGTAATGGGCAAGGCCTCATTCTGCAACATTCAGGACAAGGTCGGAAACATCCAGGTCTACGTCGCGCGCGACGCCATAGGCGAAGAGCCCTACGCGGCTTTCAAGAAATCCGACATAGGCGACATCTTTGAGATAAAGGGTTACCTCTTCCGCACGATGACGGGAGAGATTTCAGTCCATGCCAAGGAGATGAAACTCATCTCCAAGTCCCTTCTCCCCCTTCCGGAGAAGTTCCACGGACTGAAGGACGCGGACACGCGTTATCGCCGCCGCTATGTCGACCTCATAGTAAATCCCGAGGTAAAGGAAACCTTTATCAAGCGCGCCAGAATAATCCAGTCTGTCAGAAAGACTCTGGATGACGAGGGCTATATTGAAGTGGAGACACCCGTTCTCTCAACAATAGCCGGCGGCGCCACAGCGCGTCCGTTCATCACTCATCACAACGCGCTCGACCTCGATATGTACATGCGTATAGCCACCGAGCTCCCCTTAAAGAGACTCATAGTCGGCGGTATGGAGCGCGTGTATGAAATCGGTCGTATCTTCAGAAACGAAGGTATGGACACGAAGCATAATCCGGAATTCACCTCCATAGAATTCTACGAAGCCTTCACGGACTACAACGGCATGATGGACCGTACCGAAACCATCATAAGAAACGCCGCGATGGCGGCAAACGGCACCTATAAAGTCAATTTCAAAGGCGTTGAAATTGACCTCGAAAAGCCGTTTGCCCGCATGACCGTAACCGACGCGGTAAAGAAGTACACGGGCATAGACTTTGACGAGTTCGCCTGTGACAATGAAAAAGCGATAGCTCTCGCAAAAGAGAAGCACATAGAAATCGAAAAAGGCAAAGAGACCTGGGGCGACATCCTCATGTCCTTCTATGATGAGTTTGTCGAGGCAAACCTCGAACAGCCAACCTTCATCATAGACTACCCCGTAGAGGTCTCCCCGCTCACAAAGCGTAAACCCTCAAAGCCCTATCTCACCGAGCGTTTCGAGCTCTTCATCCTCGGCACCGAGTATGCCAACGCCTATTCAGAGCTCAACGACCCTCTCGACCAGATGGAGCGCTTCAAACACCAGCTCATGCTCCGCGAGTGCGGAGATGAGGAGGCCAACATGCTTGACGACGACTTCGTCACGGCGCTCGAATACGGCATGCCGCCCACAGGCGGCTGCGGCATAGGCATCGACCGCCTCGTCATGCTCCTCACCGGCAACGAATCCATTCGCGACGTTATCCTCTTCCCTACAATGAAACCATTAGGAACAGAGTGATTTGATGAATGAAGAAAAAAGATCGGACATATCTGCGCTGCAGAAAATTGCTTTGATTTTCGTCAGCGTAATAATCGTGATAAGTGCCATAATGCTCTATCGCGATTATATCCGCGTAAGAAATGACACTCTTCAGTATAACGAAGAAAATGTCCGTACATTCAGCGAATACAACTTCAACAAAACGGTCCTTGTCATAAGCTCCTCGAATTCAACCCAGTTCAAAGGTGTCGAGGAGGCGAACGGTATTTACTCCGTTCTCAGCAAAGCCGGCATAGGCTTTACCATTGAGTATATGAACGACAAGGAAATGGACGACATAGACGATCACGAGGAAAACTTCTACGAAAGCCTCAAAGATCATATCGAATACCATCAGAAATACGAGCAGGGTTTCTCCGCCGTCATGGCCGGAGGAGACTCTGCTTTGCAATTCTGTATGGAACATAAGAACGATCTTTTCTCAAACATTCCGATAGTCTTTTTCGGAGTAAACGACATTGACTATGCCAAGGAATGCGTCAACGACCCCAATGTCTGCGGCAACATAGAAAAACTCTACCTGCGCGAAACCATAGACCTCGCCCTCACCCTCCGCCCCGGCGCGGATGAAATTATAATGATCCACGATCTCACCGACGGCGACAGAAACGACTGGAAGAAACTGCAGGCTCTTGCACCGGACTATCCCAAGCTGAAGATTTCAGACATTAACACGAGCCGCATGACCACGAACGACTTCATTGAGCGTATAAAGAACATAAATGAAAAAGCCATCGTACTGTGCTCTCTCTCCCAGAAAGACAGCGCGCACCACACCTTCTCCGTACTGAAAAGGTTTGAGATGATAAAGGAATACTGCAATGTACCGGTATTCACCTGTTACATGGAAGGCATAGGCAACGGTGCCACCGCGGGCAATGTAGTCTACGCCCGTGACTGTGCGACCGAAGCCGCCGAGATGGTGGTACAGATAGTAACCGGCGCAAAACCCGTCAGCACTTTCACTCTTCAGTCAAACCCCACTCACCGTGTGGCTGCCGACAGAGAGATGATGAAGAAGTTCCATTTAAACAGTGCGGTCCTGCCGCTTGATGCGACCATAGTAAATGACTCGTCAGAATACATGAAAGAGTACCAGGCCGTATTCATCTCCTTCGGCATCATCATTCTGGGGCTCGGAGTGCTTCTCGGTCTCCTCTTCTATGACAACAGAATTCTCCAGGAGCACATCTCCCTTGAGAAAAAAGCGGAAGACGCGAGCAATGCAAAAAGTACCTTCCTCTTCAACCTCTCCCATGACATCCGTACTCCCATGAATGCCATCATCGGCTTTACCGACCTCGCCCTCAAGAACAAGTCCGATGAGGAAAAGGTCGAGGAATATGTCGGTAAGGTTAAAGTCTCGGGCAAGTACATGCTCAACC
>JAFYJR010000129.1 GCA_017538005.1 Clostridia bacterium
ATCCCCGATGACGGCACAAAACCCGGAATGCACCTCGAGCGCAAGCGTCTCGACGAAGCTCAGGAAGCCGGCGCGGCATGGTTCAGGCAGCAGCCCTACGAAACCCATTACATGACAAACAAGCGCGGCGAAAAGCTCTGCGCATACTATCTTCCGCCGAAAGACGGATGCAATGTTTTGGCATTCATCTGCCACGGCTATAAATCAAACGCTTTCAGAAATCCCATGCTCTTTGCGAGGCACTATCACGAAGCCTACGGCTACGGTCTTTTCTTCATGGACCACACCGCTTCGGGACAGAGCGAAGGCGAATATGTCGGCCTCTCCGGTTTTGAGTCCGACGACTGCATTTTGTGGATGGAATACATCAACCATAAAATCGGCGATTTTCAGATGATTGTACACGGCGTCTCCATGGGCGGCGCGACCGTCTGCCAGATAGCCGGAAAGAATCCGCCGATCAATGTCAAGTTCTGCATAGACGACTGCGGATTCACGGGCGGCAAGCAGCAGCTCTCCTACGAGCTCAGCATCCGAAAAGTACCGGTTCATCCGCTCATCGATATGCTCGGCATCGTAAACAAAGCAAAAGCCGGCTACTCATTCAGCGACACCGACGCGCACAGCCGCATCTACAACGCTACAGTACCCATTCTCTTCATTCACGGAGAATGCGACACATATGTCCCGACTTACATGGGCCGTGAGATGTACAGCGCCTGTCCCACCGACAAGGAACTTGTCATAATCCCCGATGCCACGCACGCGGCATGCGTACTCTATGACCCCGATCTCTACTGGTCAAAGGTTGAGGAATTCGCAAAGAAATATTTAGACTGAGGAAAGATTCATTTGAGCTACGAACTTTACGAAAACTTCGGCATAAGTAAAAAGGTCGTTGACCTCTCCGAAGAAATAATCGTGTCACTGAAAGACCGTTTTTCCGACATTGACAAAGTCGCGGAACTTAACCAGATGAAAGTTCTGGGCGCAATGCAGAAGAACAGGGTCTCGGCCGCCTGTTTTGCCGGAACCACCGGTTACGGCCACGATGATCTCGGCCGTGACACGCTTGAAAAAGTTTACGCGGATGTGTTCCACACGGACGCTGCGCTTGTGCGCGGTCAGATAACCTGCGGCACACATGCGCTCGCCGTAGCTTTAATGGCAAATCTTCTCCCCGGCGACGAGATGCTCTGCCCCGCCGGCAAGCCGTATGACACACTCGAGGAAGTAATCGGCATACGCGACTGCCCAGGTTCACTGAAAGAATACGGTGTAACCTACAGTCAGGTGGATCTCCTCCCCGACAACAGTTTCGACTTTGACGGCATCAGTGCCGCCATAAATGATAAGACAAAGCTCGTTGAGATACAGCGCTCAAAAGGCTATGAGATGCGTCCCACCTTCTCCGTAGCGCAGATATGCGAACTCATAAAGTTCATCAAAGGGATAAAACCCGATGTAATTGTCATGGTTGACAACTGCTACGGCGAATTCGTCGAGACACTCGAGCCTTCGGATGTCGGCGCAGACCTCACGGTCGGCTCACTGATAAAGAATCCGGGCGGCGGTCTCGCCCCCATCGGCGGTTATATCTGCGGAAAAAAAGAACTTATCGAGCGCTGCGCTTACAGACTTACGGCGCCGGGTATCGGCAGCGATGTAGGCGCGAGTCTTATGCTCAACACACAGCTTTATCAGGGCCTTTTCCTCGCGCCGACAGTTGTCGCTGCCGCGGTCAAAGGCGCCGTCTTCGCCGCAGCGCTCTACGAGCGTCTCGGCTTTAACGTAATACCGAAATCAGATGAACCGAGATACGACATTATCCAGTCAGTCGAACTCGGCACAAAGGAGAAACTCATCGCATTCTGCCGCGGCATCCAATCCTCGGCGCCCGTCGACAGTTTCGCCACACCCGTACCCGCGCCCCTTCCGGGCTACGGCGACGATGTCATCATGGCCGCCGGCGCTTTCGTACAGGGCTCGTCCATAGAGTTATCCGCAGACGGACCCATGCGTCCGCCTTACGCAGTTTACTTCCAGGGAGGTCTCACCTTCCCGCACATAAAACTCGGCATTATGAAGTCCCTTCAGGAACTTTTAAACGACAACCTCACGGAGATCTGATATGTGGCTGTTCTTCACTCTCGCGACCACTCTCTTCTGGAGCCTCGCGGAGTTATTCTATAAAAAAGGCGCCCGCCCCGATGAGCCCTATGCCCATCTGAAAACGAGCGTCCTCGTCGGACTTGTTTTCGGCATTCATGCCTGTTTCGTGCTTCTGACTCAGGACATAGGATATGACCCGATAAACATCATCCGTTATCTCCCCGTCTCGTTCTGCTATATCCTCTCAATGACACTCTCCTACTTCGGTATGAGATTTGTTGAGGAGTCGATCTCAGACCCCATAGAGAACACCTCAGGCGCCCTCTGCGCGCTTCTCGCGGCGGTCTTCCTGCACGAGCACATCTCCCTGCCCTCCGCCATAGCCATAATCGTCATTGTCATAGGCATCCTCGGTGTAGGATTCCTGGACAGAAACGGCGACACGGACAGAAGCAAAAAGCTCGGCAAGAAACTCGCTGTCATCGCCTTCGGCATGCCCTTCTGCTATGCGGTTTTAGATGCCGTCGGAAGTTTCCTCGACATCTTCTATCTCGATGAAGTCGCGTCCTCACCTCTTGTAAACATCACCGAGGACACCATAGAAAATGTTGCGAACACATCCTACGAACTCACCTTCGCCTTCTTCGCTCTCTGCCTCTTCATCTTCATGAAGGCAAAAGGCGTGAAGATGGATATGCCAAAGCAAAAGGACAAAACAATAGCCGCGGTCTGTGAAACCGCGGGCCAGTTTACTTATGTATTTGCGATGAGCAGCAACGGCGCCATAGCAGCGCCCATCATCTCATCCGTTTGTGTCTTCTCGGTAATCCTGTCACGGATTTTCCTGAAAGAGAAACTCACCAAAAAGCAATATATCTTCATTGCCCTCGTTCTCACGGGCATTCTTGCCCTGGCGATTATTGAGGGAGATTAGATTCGAGCCTGTCCCGATACTGTTCGAGATAGGCTTTTATTTTATCCATCTCGGCAATGTATTTCTCCGTGTCACGCTGAAGCCAGGGATCGGGCACTGCAGTATACTTTCCCGTGGCGGCCTCAGACAGAGTGATAAATTTCTTGCGCCACGAAGGTTTCAGTATCATAAACTTGTGTGAGCGCGTCATACCTACTATGACATCGGCCTCATCGAAAAGTTTGCGGTCGGCTTTTCTGTACATAAAGCCCGGCACGTGCGCCTCTGCCGCTGACTTTTCAAAGCCCTCGCGCACGAGGGCCTCAACAGTCAGCGGGTCTATGCTCGTGCCCGGCGTCATAACAGCCGAAGAGCGCAGCACCGTGACTTTATCCCGCAGGACAGGACTGTCCTGCACCATTTTCCTGAACATGAATTCGCAGTAAGGACTGCGGCACATGTTCTGTGAGCATACAAAAAGGATTTTCATAATTAAGCATTGAGGGCCGCGAAGGCCTTTTTATTGTTTTTGTAGAGTGTTTTAAAGACTTCAAAGTTCTTGTCATAGACGGCCTTGTTTTCGGGGTTCGGCTCAAATGTCTTCGCGGCGGGAATGAAATCTTTGACCTTGTCAAAGCTTTCAATCGCGCCGATGCCGACACCGATAATGGCGGCGGCGCCTACGGCTCCGACGTTCTGAGGATTGGCTACGGTTTCAACACGCTTGCCGAGTACGTCTGCCAGTATCTGGCAGGTCACGTCGGACAGCGCGCCGCCGCCCACGAACCTTACGGTGTCGGAAACCTTTACCTTCTTTGCCTCCTGCTCGTACATCCAGCGGTTCTGGAAGCATACGCCTTCAATTACCGCGCGGAGCATATCGCGTTTGCCTGTCTCAAGGCTTATGTTGAAGAACATGCCCGCGGCATTCGGGTCCTCAAACGGGCAGCGGTTGCCGTGGAGCCACGGTGTAAACAGAACGCCGTTTGAGCCCGCGGGCGTCTCCTTTATGACCTTTGAGAGGTAGTCGTAAAGACTTGTGAATGCCTCCTCAAAGTTTTCAGGGCATTCCGTAACATCCTTCTTCTCAAGATAAACACCTATCTCGTCGAGCGCGAGGTGGTTCTTTACCCACTCGAGACATTTACCGGATGTCTCATGCTCGGCAAAGTAATTATATCTGCCTGCCTGCGCGCCGACAATCGCGGCAATCATGGCGCCCGTATCAACGGTCTGTTTCTCAACGACCGTCGATACCCAGCCTGATGTGCCGGAATAAATATGTGTGTCGCCCGGCAGTACGGCTCCGGCACCCACGCCAATAAGCGTCGCGTCTCCGCCTCCGCCGAACACCGGCGTGCCTTCGGCAAGCCCCAGCGCCTCCGCGGCGTCCTTTTTAAGTCCGCCGACAACTTCGGTGCAGGGAACTATCTCAGCGAGATGTGAGGGATTTACATCGACAAGTTTGCAGACCGGCTCACACCAGCCCTCATGACCCTTGCGGGTGTCATAGAGCAGCTGACCGAAAGCGGAATCGGGTGTCATAATAATCCTGCCCGTCATACGAGCTATTATCGACTCTTTGACATCAACAGCCTTGTAAAGACGGCTGAAGTTTTCGGGCTCGTGCGCCTCTATCCACTTGTACTTCCAGATGGGGTCCTTGACGGAGCATGAGACAGCGCCCGTATAGTAGAGATAAGGAAGAAGCTTAAAGACATTCGCTCCGGCAATCTGTATGCCGTTCGCGATACCCTTCTTTATCTCCTCTTTCGCGCGCTGGTCCATATAAGACATCGGCCTGCGGATAACATTACAGTCCTTGTCGAGCGCGACAAGGCCCTGCATCTGAGAGCAGAAAGATATTCCTTCTATGAGTTTCGGATCGACATCTGCCATTATCTCACGGGTGGTTTTTACCATGGCATCCCACCACTCGTCGAAGTCCTGCTCCGCGCCTCCGTTTTCAACCATGTAAAGGCCGTAACCGCAGGACGCGGAGGCCTTCAGTACGATGGTTTTATCAATTTCAAACAGGCAGGTCTTTACACCCGTCGTACCTATGTCGTATGCGATAACAAGTTTTCCCATTTTCACATCTCCGTTTTTGTTCAATATATAAATTGTAACAATAAAACTGCCAAAATACAACCAACCGCTCTTTATTTTCACAACCTAAAGTAGTATAATTTTATAGGTAATTTTTAACACGGAGGAACATTATGGAAAGATTCGGAATTACAGAGTATCCGGATGCCATAGCCATCAACAGAGAACTCGATGAGCTTATTAAAAAGCCGGTTTACTCCATCAACAGAAACGCGCTTAAGAAATACGAGGAGGAATTCTTCGAGAAGAAATGCGCAAAGTCCAAAGC
>JAFYJR010000019.1 GCA_017538005.1 Clostridia bacterium
AGAGTTGTTGAGCTTCCGATAGGCGAAACTTCCGAAGAACAACCGACAGAGGAAGTAAAGCCGGAGGTTCCGCCGAAGAAAGAACCTCCCAAAAAGAAGAAACCGGCTCAGAAGAAGCAGCCAAAGAAGCCGAAGCAGGAACCAAAACCTGAGCCTGAACCTGAACCGGAACCTGAGAAACTGAAGCTTCCTGAGGAAGAGGATAAAAAAGAAGAACTCTCCAACACAAGTATGGAAGTTCTTGCCGCTCTCGAAATGATCAGCGACGAGTCAACGGAGGAGGAGATTCTCCTCGAGCCTATCGAAGAGGAGCCGCCGAAGCCGGAGAAAACCGGTCGTGAGGCGCAGAAGCGCACGACAAAGAAAAAGGCTCCCGCAAAGAAGCTCGCGACTCCCGAGGAGCAGAAAAAAGTCGAGGCGTTGAAAGAGCAGGAGGCGAAACCTCCGATTCAGGAGATAACGGTACAGCCTGTTCCGAAGAAAGCCGCGAGGGAGACCAAAAATTCAAATACCACATCGAAAATCCTCAAATACATTGTCCCGACACAAAGCGACGGTATGAACGAGATAATTCGAAAAGGTATCGTAATCATCTGTATTGTGGTCCTTCTGTTTTCCATGGGCATTCTGATAAGAAGCACACACCTTGAGAATAAGGCGAGTAAGGAAAACGCGGGAAATTACTTCGTGAACAAGTACATCTACTCCTACGAAGTCAACAAGGACAACAAGTCGAAAGACGATACTCAGCAAAGTGAAAACACAGATCAGACTGATGAAAATAATGAAGATTCCGGAGAGGAGAACAAATAATGGCAGACCAGAATAACTTCTATCCACAGCAACCGCAGTACATTGATCCGCAGGGAAACAATCCTTTCGGAGAGCCGCAGTATACCGCTGCTCCGGTGCCTCCGCAGCAGCCGGCAAATCCTGCGCCCGAGCCTGAAGTAATTATTCAGGAAGTCGGCTTTGCCGATTACGGATTCAGCGAAGGCGACAGTGTCACGACCGGACATGATTTCGGAAACATCATGGACGATGACAACGCTTCGGAGCCTGAGAGCTTTGAAACATTTGACGCTTTCAATTCGCAGACACCCAACTTTGATCCGGCGGCCGTAGAGGCTGCGGGCAGAGCTGCCGTTGAGGCAGACAAAGCCACATTTACAAATATGACACCTAACTTTGATCCCTCCGCGGTTGAGCAGGCATCTCATACGACGACTGATTTCGACAGAGATGTATTTTCGAATGCCGTAGCGGTCGAGGACAGAGAACTGACTCTGCCCGAGGAACCGACATTTGCCGCGCCGGTAAACCCCGGTGATTTCCTCGCATCAATGCAGAGCGCGTTTGCCTCTATGAACGGCGGAAATCTCACGTCGGCGCCTGTCGCACCCGCTCCGGAACCCGTTCCCGAGCCCGCTCCCGCTCCGGTTCCCGAGCCCGCTCCCGCTCCGGTTCCCGAACCCGCTCCTGCGCCCGAACCTGCATCGGAGCCCGATCTGATCCCGGAGACCGTACAGCCCGCTCCCGCCGACACGGTAACAAACGCGCCGGCGTCCTCAACGATAAATGACATTAGTTATACAGTTCCCCCTGAGGAAAAAGGTCCCGAATACTGGGAGAACATAAATAAGATGCTCGGTAACTTTGAGCAGAAAACAGTTTCCGATCCGAAACTGACAGAAGAACCCGAGAAGTTTGTCCTGCCGACACCTTCTTTTGAAACTTCTGAAGAACCGGAGAAAGCGGAAGAACCGGAAGAACCGGTACAGGAGGCAAAGTCCGGCTTCCCTTTTTCGGAAAGCGCTCAGGACGATGATCTGACTCCTGAAGCGCTGCCCACAACCGTCAAAGCGACTGAGGATGAAAAAGAAGACGATACCGAAATCAACGAAGAAGACGATGAGGTAACCGATGAGGAGATTGACCTTGCCGTTGATGAAAAGGCCGCCAAAGAAGCCATAAAGGCGGAAGAGAAGGCGGCAAAAGCCAGAGCAAAAGCGGAAAAAAGAGCGACCGACGGTCGCACACTCTTCCAGAAGATTTTTCCCGCCAAGGGTGACGCGACATCAGACAAGGCGATGAAATGTCTCGCAATCTTTGCCGCACTGGCGCTGGTTTTCGTCATAGCATTCGGCGTTTACTCAGTTGTAAATTCCAGAATAAGCCAGAATAAAACGGCAAAACTTGCCGCGACTCTGGCCGCTGCCGAAAAAGGAAATGTGACATGGAATGACATCTACGCGAAGTATCCCGGTCTTCAGTTCCCTTCAGGCACGCAGATTAAGTTCGCGGATCTCTACGCAGCAAATCAGGACATCGTCGGATGGATAAGAATCCCCGGCCTGGGTATAGACTATCCGGTACTTCAGACATCCGACGACACATTCTATCAGACCCATAATTTCTATAAACAGTCCGACAAGGACGGCTCCGTCTTCTTAAGTTCAAAGAACTCCGTAAAAGACGAGCCCGATCAGAATACCGTAGTGTACGGTCACACCATAAAGAAGAGCGGCCGCATGTTCTCAAATCTTCAGGAGTACAAGAAGGCTGAAACCTTCAAGAAAAATCCGATTATTGAGTTTTCCACACTCTATGGTGACTATAAGTACAAAGTGTTCTGCGTATTCGTGACCAACGGAGCCGCGGAGCAGGACAACGGATTCATCCTTGATTACACATTCCCGAATCTCTCAACAACCGAGTCCCTCGCCGGCTTTATCGCAGAGATAAATCAGCGCAGACTCTACAGCACGGGTGTGGATATCCTTCCCACTGATAAACTCATCTGTCTCTCAACAGCCAGCTTTGAGTTTGAAAACGCCCGTCTTGTCATAGTCGGCAGAATGCTGAGAGCAGGCGAGAGCGAGGAAGTGGACGCCTCCAAGGTTGCTGTAAACGAGAATCCCCGTTATCCGCAGGCCTGGTATGACGCCAACAAGGTAACCAATCCGTATGACAAGTATTCACACTGGAAACCCACCAATTAAGTTCAAGGTAGTTGATTTGAAATGGTCTTAAGCCTCTTTTCGCTGGGAGCGGAGATGACCCATCCCGTACGCGATGCGCAAATTGCAATTGAAAATGCCTTTAAGCAGGTTCTCGACGAGCAGTATTCGTTTAAGAATTTCTCAAACGAAAAGACTTTTGTCGACGAACTTTCAAATGCCGTGGCAAATGACAGTATCATTGTTGCCGCTACGGAGCCTGCCTATTACAAGGCTTTTAAGAAGTTTGTCTGCAATGCCTTCCTGCTCAAGTGCAAACCGGCGAAACAGATAACGAGTCTCATAGAATTCGTTCATCCGGAACTCTCCGATGAGTTCATAGCGGAGCAGGCTGAAATACCCGCAAACGCCACGCCGCTTCTGACTCAGGACGGCCTTTATTCCGGTTTCGGTATCAAGGCGAAGAAGCAGCTTCTGATAGTTCTTCCGCTTGATGACAAGCGCATAGACTATGTTATAAACAACAGCCTTTTTCAGTTCCTGCGCGAGAATATGGACCTCTCCGTTTTCACCGCGGATCCGCTTGAGGGAATGACTGAGGAAGAGAGCCCTCTCGCTCACCAGAACAAGCGCGTTCCCGGTCAACTCTATGACGCTCTTCTCATAAAGCAGTGTGTGAAGAAACTCAAGGCAAAGGATCTGACGATTGCCCTCGCTGATACCAAGACAGTGGATTTCGTGGGCAATATTTCTGCTACAGACATAGACTTAAGTGATGTAATTTTCGTCTCCGAATACTCTGCCAAAAAAGAGGATATGTCGGAGAGAGAGTATGCGATAAACCTTGCGAAAGGCGCGCTCATAAACTCTTCGAATGACCTCGGCGGCGCGATAACAAAGGTGTTCGCGCTGCCTGATGAGAACGGCATGCAGCAGTATTTTATGTATGTCTGCATAGCCGATGAAGAGAGCACGAACGTGGCAAAGCTCACCGCCGAGCCGGACGAGACTCCTCCGGAACTCATCTACAGAGCCGTTGAGGAACTCTTCAGGATGATAAGTGTCTGGGCTGACACGGGATACACTGTACCTCCGTATACGCCTGAAACAAATAAGGCACAGCGAACAGAAAAACGCGCAAACAAAAAGTTGAGTATATACAAAATTGTTTTCGGCGCGTCGCTTGCGGTTGCAAGCATAGCGTCAATAGTGATTGCATATGTACAATCTGTCTGATATAACAACAATAAAAGCCATTCTCAAAAAGAATGGCTTTTCCTTCTCAAAGGCCCTCGGTCAGAACTTCATAATCGACCCCACGGTCTGCCCTCAGATGGCAGAGGCGGCAATCCCCGATGCCGGATACGGCGTACTGGAGATAGGCCCCGGCATCGGAGTTTTGACAAAAGAACTTGCAAAAAGGTCAAAACATGTCGTCGCGATAGAACTCGACGACAGATTGCCGCCCATTCTCCAAGAAACTCTCAAAGATTTTGACAACATAAAAATAATTCAGGGCGACGCCTTAAAACTTGACCTGAACCAACTGATCAAAGAAGAATTCCCCAACGAAAAACTCGTCATCTGCGCAAACCTTCCTTACTACATCACCTCTCCGCTGATAATGAAACTCCTCGAAGAGAATCTTTCTGCGGAAGCCATAGTTGTAATGGTTCAGAAGGAAGCCGCAGACCGTCTCTGCGCAGACGTCGGCACCAGACAGGCAGGTGCCGTCACGGTCGCTGTCAACTACTACGCCAAAGCAGAAAAGCTCTTCTTCGTCCCGAAGACCGCTTTCCTGCCCTCCCCAAAAGTCGACAGCGAAGTAATAAAACTTACACTCACAAACGACAATAAGAAAGACATAGAAGACGAAGCCAAATTCTTCCAAATGGTCCAGACCGCCTTCACAAAACGCCGAAAGACTATCTCAAATTCCCTTTGCATCCCGCCTGTTACCAAAGAACAGCTGACTCAGGCTTTAAATGATCTGAACATTCCGGGGACAGCCCGGATCGAGGAACTCACGATGCAGAATCTGAAAGATATCTACAACCGGATATTTGCATAAGAAAAGCCGCCCTTAACAGGGCGGCTCTTATTTTGTTTCTCAGAACAGTTCTTCCCAGGGAATTACTATGTTCTTTACATAGTTTGAGTTGGAAGCGGGAGAGAGGAAACTGATGAAGTCCTCGGTGATGAAAGATACATTGCCGTTGTCGGGGAGAAGGAGCTCTGTTCCGTTGATGTTTGCCACTCTGCTGGTGGCGAATTCGTAGAAGAGGAGCTTGTCCACGCTCTTGCCGGCATGGCCGGTTACGGCTATCTTTGCGGCTCCGTCAGAGAGAGCGAAGTCGGTCGCGCCTTCAAGCGAAATCTCTGTGCGTATGGCCTGTTCCGAGTCGCCTAAGACATCGTAGAGGACTTTGTCCTCGGGGCAGAGGATGTAGTTGCCTTTTACGATGTAGCTTGCGGGATCGTGTGAGAACTCGTGCTTGAAGTCCGTGTTGAGACCGGTTACCTGGGATATGATGAACTGGGTTGAAGTCTGTAAAAC
Organism: Clostridia bacterium; assembly: GCA_017538005.1. Classification (GTDB taxonomy): domain Bacteria; phylum Bacillota; class Clostridia; order Oscillospirales; family Acutalibacteraceae; genus UBA1227. The sequence continues at coordinate 5,518 of JAFYJR010000019.1, forward strand.
CAGGTCGTTTCTGTAGGGCTCGGCGTACTCAAGAAGCAACAGGTCGCCGTCCTTGACAAACGCATAGGGGAGGGCAAGGTTTTCGGAAATGGTTACTTCCTTGCCTGAGACGGTGGTCTGTAAGTAGAGACCGTATCCTTCTTTCTCTTTGTTCTTCGCGAAGAAGTAGAAACCGTCCCTGCGTTCTTTTATCAGATCGATCGGGATAAAGGAACCTGCGTCTTCGAGCTTGAAAACCATTTCAGTCTCGGAGTGACCCTTCGAAAAAGCAAAGGCGGCTTCGTAGGTCTTGTCGTTTTTGTAGTAGTCGTTGATGTCGTAGTCGACGAAGGCAATGTAGTCGTAGTTTTCCGTGATGTCATTCTGTATGACTTTTACGAAAGCGTACGGGTTCTCTTTTGCCTTCTTGTTGCTGTATACACCGAAACCGACGAATTCTACATTGTTCCTGACAAAGTAGATCGTAACTTCGTTTTTGGTGTCGGGAATCTTTACTTTTTCGGAGGCGAAGCTGCGGACCTTTTTAAACTGATCGCCGTTCCAGCGCCAGAAGGATATATCGCCGCCAAAGTTTACGGTGTAGTAATAGCCGTCAATGCCCGTCTCAAGGTAAGGAGCGTCATTTTCACCATCCAGGACAGACTTCTTTAAGAACTCCTCGTTCGCGTTTTTGGTGTTGCGACCGGCGAGATCCTTTTCGTATTTATACATCTGGGGAAGCTTGTAGGCGGTGGCGAAAATTGCAATAAGAAATGTGGCAAAAAGCAGCGCCAGTGTCACCGACCACTTGAGCGGAAGATTTTTCAGCTTTTCCAAAAGATAACCTCCGAAATCAC
>JAFYJR010000130.1 GCA_017538005.1 Clostridia bacterium
AGGGATCCGCCTGTGCCGGGATGCTCGGCAAGAATCTTGCGGCCGACCTCTGTCGTGTCAGACGGTGAAGGCGTTACGGATGCGCCGTATACCTTCATAACTTCACGGCGGAACGGCTTCTGCTCATAGCTTACTTTAACCATATAGACTTTACAGTCGAGGTCGAAGTATGAACATGCCATTGAAAGAGCGGTGCCCCACTGGCCTGCGCCTGTTTCAGTCGTTACGCCTTTGAGACCCTGTTTCTTTGCATAGTAGGCCTGGGCGATGGCTGAGTTGAGTTTATGGCTTCCTGATGTGTTGTTACCCTCGAACTTGTAGTAAATCTTTGCGGGTGTCTGAAGTTTTTCCTCGAGGCAGTATGCGCGGACGAGGGGTGAGGGACGATACATTTTATAGAAATCCAGGATTTCCTGAGGAATCGGATATTCGCGTGTATCGTTGTCGAGTTCCTGCTTGATGAGCTCGTCACAGAAGACGCCTGCAAGCTCTTCTGCCGTCATGGGCTCATGAGTGGCGGGATTGAGAAGCGGAGCCGGCTTTTCTTTCATGTCGGCACGGACGTTGTACCAGTATTTAGGCATCTCCGATTCTTCAAGGTAGATCTTGTACGGTATTTTTGTCTTATCCATGGTTTTTCTCCTTTCAAAAAATATAAGGGCCCCGTCCTTATGGACGAGGCCCGATTTACCATGTCGGTTCAGCGGCTCACTTTTCCATTTCGGACGCAACAAAACGACGGCACCACCAAGAGCCGTTAGCAAAACCGAAGAATCGATTGTTTGCAAGATTCGTCATAGTTGCAATCCTTTCCGCTGAAATTACAAACACTTTAACACTTTAAAACGGTTTTGTCAACTGTCTTTTTTATCCGGGGGAAATGTGTTATTATCAGTTTGTATTCTTCTTTAAGGAGTGAATTGTTTGAGCACAGCAGTGAAAAAGTTGCTGATGGTTTTTCTTGTTCTGCTTCTGGTTTCGTCCGTCTGTATTCTGATACACGGAAACTATATCACTTTCCGCTATAAGGTGACCGATCCGGACTTTAAGGCTGAAGATATAAAGGTTACCTTTGAGCAGGAGGGTATTGTGAAAGTACGCGATGTCAGCCTGAAAAACGGCGTCGCGAAAATTGAAATTGAAAAGATCGCGACGGGCGGGACAAAAGCTGACATCGCTCTGTCTGATGCGATACATATTGAACAGATAAACACGGACGGTCTTCTGATGTATAGTCCCGGCCGTCTTGTGTTCCCGTGCTGGCAGCTGATACTTTTCGCGGGCTTTGCTTTCTGTCTCGCCGCGGCGATTATCTTCTTTCTTGAGTACAGGAAGATGTCGGCTGCGGAACTGTTCTCATATATCCCTGTTTACCTTCTCGGTCTTGTGATTTTCTTTTCGGTTCTGGCAGCCGGAACGGGAATTCTTTCGATTCTGCTCCTTGCGGATCCTGCTTCGTTTTCGCTTTCGAATCTCTTGGTCTGGGCACAGTCAATAATGGTTTATTTCACCATATTGACCGCCCCGATAATTGTGGCGTTTGCTGTAGCTCTCTGTATCAGCAATGTGGAACTTATCAGAAAAGAGGGTTTCAAGAAGGTCAATCTTCTCGGAATAGTTCTGGCTTTTCTTATGATTGTCGGACTTGCGTTCGGATTCATTGTGTTCAGGCTTATGAATTCCACGAGAGCATCAGGTATAGATATTGCTTTTGTAAACAGTTATTACGCGGTATTCTCTTTCTTTGTATCGCTTCTCATCGCTGTATTTGTAATCTTCTTCAGAGTCTCAAGGCATACACCGTCTTATGATAAGGATTACATAGTAATACTCGGTTGCCGCGTAAAGGCGGACGGCACACTTTACCCGCTGGTCCGCGGCAGGGTGGACCGCGCCATAGCTTTCGCGAAGGCGCAGCAGGAGGCCGGCGGACCGGCTCCGCTCTTTGTGCCGTCCGGCGGCAAAGGCGTCAACGAGCCCGTCTCTGAGGGCGAGGCCATGGCGAACTATCTTGTTGCTCAGGGCATTCCGAAGGAACGCGTTGCCCCGGAGACCGAGAGTAAAAACACAAAGGAGAATATGCGTTTTTCAAAGAAAATCGCCGATGAAATCCATCCCGGCGGAAAAGGTATCTTCTCCACGACAAACTACCATGTTTTCCGAAGCGGCATTATCGCGAAGAAAGAGGGCATAGAACTCGACGGAATAGGCGCGAAGACAAAATGGTACTTCTGGCCCAACGCGCTTATCCGCGAATTTATCGGACTGCTCGTCGACGACATCCGTGAGGTGGTTCTGTTTACGGTTCTTATCATTGCTGTTTCGGTTCTGACTACAATTCTTTTGTGATTTTTTCAAAAAATTTAAAAATTTCAATAAAACTTCAATCTTCCTCCCGTATCATGTGGACAACAGATACGGGAGGTTTTCTTATGAAATACCGACATGAGATGAAACACGAGATTTCCTACGGAGACATGCTGGTGTTGCGTCAGAGGCTCTCTGCGGTGGCAAAAAGCGATCCGCACGCCAAAGACGGCAAATACCTCATCCGGAGCCTTTACTTCGATAACGCGGCTGACAAGGCGCTTAAAGAGAAGCAGGACGGCGTAAATGTCCGTGAGAAGTTTCGTATCAGATATTACAACGATGATTTAACCTTCATCCGGCTCGAGAAAAAGAGCAAAATGAACAGCCTCGGCAATAAGCAGAGCGCGCCTCTCACTAAGGAACAGGCTCAGATGATTGTCGACGGCGACTATGGCTGGATGGCGAAGTCAAAAGAACCCCTTATACTTGAGTTTTATACCAAAATAAAATCAGAAGGACTTCGCCCCAAGACCATAGTCGACTACACAAGAGAACCGTTTGTCTTCGGTCCGGGCAATGTAAGAGTGACGCTGGACTACGACATACGCACGGGACTTTCAAGTACCGATTTCCTGAACCCGAATTGTGTGACGATGCCGGCAGGCGAGAATTCCATAATACTTGAAGTGAAATGGGACGAGTACCTGCCGGACATCATCCGGGACGCAGTACAGATCAGAGGCTGCAGGACAGGAGCGTTTTCAAAATATGCGACATGCAGAATGTATGACTGAAAGGAGACAGTATTATGACATTCAATGATATCTTCAAATCAAGTTTCTTAAGCAGTGTGACAAGCGTGAGTGTGCTCGATATGGCAATATCTTTGGGACTTGCCTTCGTACTCGGTCTTTTCATATACCTCATCTATAAAAAATCCTATCAGGGAGTAATGTACTCCTCGAGTTTCGGCACAACGCTTGTTGCGCTGACCATGATAACAAACCTTGTTATCCTCGCGATTACATCGAACGTAATCCTGTCCCTCGGCATGGTCGGTGCCCTTTCAATCGTCCGTTTCAGAACGGCCATCAAAGAACCCCTCGACATTGCTTTCCTTTTCTGGGCGATTGCCGCGGGCATCGTACTTGCCGCGGGAATGATCCCTCTGGCCATTATCGGCAGCGGCATCATAGGCGGAGTAATCTTACTCTTCGTAAACAAGAAACAACATTTCACACCGTATATCGTTGTTCTCTCATGCGAGAACTCGGAATCTGAAAAAGGCGCTCTCGACTATCTTCAGAGCAAGGTAAAAAGATGCGTTGTAAAGAGCAAGACGGCCACAAAGGGCCTCAACGAGTTAAACCTTGAAGTCAGACTCGAAGACGAGAATACGGACTTCATAAACGACCTGGGCGATATGCCCGGCATAAACAGCGCGGTACTCGTAAGCTACAGCGGCGAGTAAATGGGATAAGAAAGGAAGTGCAAAAATGAAAAGAAAGATAATCGCAATACTGATTGCATTGATAATGGTAATTTCCCTCGCGGCATGCGGTACGGGGAACACGAGCTCCGTGACATCGTCGGATACGGGGTATTCGAGCGGAACAAAAACAACGACAAACGCACAGACAACCTCTACTGCTCTTGATACAAGCGCAGAGTTCACCGACAGGGATCTTGAGCAGGTCGCTGATACATCGGATGCCACAAGTTATACTCTGGAAGACGGCAAAGATATCACAATAACCGAAGAGGGCGTATATGTTGTCTCCGGCAGCGCGAAGAACGCGACAATCATCGTTGACGCTGATGACGCGGCAAAGGTTCAGATAGTTTTAAGCGATGTAACCATAACCAACGACAGCGCACCCGCAATCTATGTCAGGAGCGCAGACAAGGTCTTCGTTACAACGACAGGCGACAACAAACTCACTGTTTCAGGCGACTTTGAAAGTGATGATGAGACAAATCTTGACGCAGTCATCTTCTCAAAGGATGATCTGACACTCAACGGCACAGGAACACTCACAATCTCTTCAACAGACAATGGTGTGTCCTGCAAGGATGATCTTAAAATCACCGGCGGTACAATAAACATCACATGTACGGCGGATGCTCTTGAAGCCAATGACTCGATTGCAATAGCAGACGGCAGCATTACCATAAAGACCAACAAGGACGGCCTTCACGCAGAGTATGACGAGGATGATTCCGTAGGATATATCTACATTGCAGGCGGTATTCTCAACATCACATCTGATGACGACGGCATCCACGCAACAACAGTAGTTAAGATTGACGGCGGTACGATAAACATCAGTGCTCATGAAGGCATTGAAGGTACCTGCATCCAGATAAATGACGGTACCATTGAAATAGACGCGTCTGACGACGGTATCAACGCGGGACAGAAGTCAAAGCAGATAAGCATAGGCGTCGAAATAAACGGCGGCGACATCACTATCGACATGGGTCAGGGCGACACGGACGCTATTGACTCAAACGGAGATCTCACTCTCGCGGGCGGAACACTCACAATTAACGCCCAGTCACCGTTTGACTACGACGGACAGCTCACCTTCACGGGCACCAAACTCATAGTTAACGGCACGGAGACAACAAGCGTGCAGAACCAAGTGATGGGAGGTGGTGCCGCCGGTATGGGCGGCAAAGGGAGTATGAATCCGGGCGGACCTGATGCCGTAACCGGAGCTACTCAGGGAAGCGATCCCTCACAGGGCGGACAGGAGCCGCCGAGCGGTGACCGGGGAGGTCCCGGCAAAAGAGGATAAAATGATAAGGACAGCCACAGGAAATCCTGTGGCTGTCGCCTTAATTATAGTTAGCGTATGCTAACTTGTCAAGGGGCGGTTTCTTGATTTTTTAAAATATTTATAGTATAATTCGGGGAGCAAAGGAGGCTAACCATGGCGCTTCAGGAATCAGGGGAGATGTATCTTGAAACGATACTGATACTCTCAAAGGAAAAGAATACGGTAAGGGCTGTCGATGTAGCGGAATTCATGGGCTTTTCAAAGCCCTCGGTGAGCCGCGCACTCGGTAAGCTCCGTGAGGATAAATACATAATTACGGATAAGGACGGCTACATTGCTTTTACTGAAAAGGGAAGGAAGATAGCCGAGAGCGTGTATGAAAAACACGTTGTAATCACGGATCTGCTGAAGAACCTCGGAGTCGATGACAAAACTGCTGAGACAGATGCCTGCCGCATAGAACATGTCATCAGCGAGACCACCTTTGAAGCAATGATGAAACACGCGGAGAAGTTTAAATAATGGCAGTAAAGAATATCTATATCCAGGGCGCAAGAGAACATAACCTCAAAAGTGTCACGCTGTCCATACCGCGTGACAAATTTGTTGTATTCACCGGGCTTTCGGGCTCCGGTAAGTCTTCGCTTGCCTTCGACACGATTTACGCCGAGGGTCAGCGCAGGTATATGGAGTCTCTGTCCTCTTATGCAAGGCAGTTTTTAGGCCTTATGGAGAAGCCCAAGGTAGAGCTTATTGAGGGACTTTCTCCGGCTATTTCCATTGACCAGAAGACGACTTCAAAGAACCCGCGTTCAACTGTCGGAACAGTTACCGAGATTTACGATTATATGCGTCTTCTGTACGCGCGAATAGGCATCCCGCACTGCCCGGTCTGCGGCAAGGAAATCAAGGCGCAGTCCGTCGATCAGATTGTGGATCAGGTGCTGGATTTGCCCGAAGGTACGAAGATTCAGCTTATGGCGCCCATTGCCAGAGGCAAGAAGGGCGAGTATACGAAAGAACTTGAGGAATGTGCGAAGAAAGGTTTTGTACGAGCCCGTGTGGACGGGGAAGTGCGCGAACTTTCCGAGAAAATCAAGCTCGACAAGAACATAAAGCACAAGATTGAGATAATCGTTGACAGACTTGTCATAAAAGACGGAATAAGGACCAGACTCGCGGACTCAATTGAGACCGCATCGGGTCTTGCAAACGGCATTGTTTTAGTTGATGTAATAGGCGGTTCGGAACTTGAGTTTTCACAGACTTTCGCGTGTCCGGAACACGGCGTTTCGCTCGACAAGCTTCAGCCCCGTATGTTCTCGTTCAACAACTATTACGGCGCCTGCCCGAAGTGCTCGGGTCTGGGTGAGTATACGACTATTGACGAGGATCTTCTCATACCCGACAAGTCGCTCTCGATAAGGGAGGGCGCGCTGAATATTTACGGCTGGACCAATGTCGACGGCGGAACGATGGCCGAGATGTTCTTCGACGGAATTGCCCGTCACTACGGCTTTTCCATAGATGTTCCGGTCTCTGAGATGAAGAGGGAGGACCTTGATAAGATTCTCTACGGAACACAGGGGGAGAAGATACATTATGTCCACGACGGACGACACAGTCACTCAGAGTGGAACGGCAAATTTGAGGGTATTATTCCCAACACTCTCCGCCGTTACAATGAGACAAATTCTGAAATTTCGAGAAGGGCTATAGAACAGATTATGGCTGTTCACGAGTGTGAGGAGTGTCACGGCAAGAGGCTTAATCCGATTTCGCTTGCCGTTACCGTCGGCGGACTTAATATTGATGAACTTACCCATCTCTCGGTGGCGGCTGAACTGGACTTCTTTGAAAATCTGAAACTCACAGAGCGTGAGGCGATTATCGCCGAACTTATCCTGAAAGAAATCAAGTCAAGACTTCGTTTTCTCTGTTCTGTCGGACTTGACTATCTGAACCTCTCGCGAAAGGCGGGAACGCTGTCGGGCGGCGAGTCGCAGAGAATACGCCTCGCGACTCAGATTGGTTCGTCGCTCATGGGCGTGCTGTATATTCTCGACGAGCCGTCAATAGGTCTTCATCAGCGCGACAACGACAAGCTCATTGACACTCTGAAAGGTCTCCGCGACCTCGGAAATACACTGATTGTCGTTGAGCACGATGAAGACACGATGCGCGCAGCCGACTATATTGTCGACATCGGCCCGGGGGCCGGTGTCCACGGAGGAGAGATCGTCTGCGCGGGCACACCGGAACAGATTATGAAATGCAAAGAGTCCGTCACCGGCCAGTTCCTCTCAGGTAAGAGGAAGATAGCCGTGCCGGAGAGCAGGAGAGCCGGAAACGGCAACTTCCTGACGGTAAAAGGCGCCGCTGAAAACAACCTCAAAAACATTGATGTATCAATACCTCTCGGCACTTTTACCTGCGTGACCGGCGTTTCCGGCTCCGGTAAATCCTCACTTGTAAATGAGGTCATCCACGGACACACGCTGTTCGTCATCTGGATCGTATTCCTGATGGTGCTCAGTATGGTCGGCATCTTCCAGGGTTATCATCGAAGAGC
>JAFYJR010000131.1 GCA_017538005.1 Clostridia bacterium
AGGTTTATTTCTCCTGTAAAAGCTTGGAAACTTCCTCTACGAAAGTACTTACGTCTTTGAACTGTCTGTAGACTGACGCGAAGCGTACATAGGCGACTTCGTCTATGTTCTTGAGTTTCTCCATGCAGAGTTCGCCGATCTTGTCGGATGTGACCTCGCGGTCGAGTGAGTTCTGAAGGGAGGACTCGATGTCGTTTACGCACTCTTCAATGGTCTGCAGGGAAACGGGACGTTTCTCACAGGCTCTGAGGAGTCCTGCCATGAGTTTGTTTCTGTCAAACTGCTCGCGGGATTTGTCTTTCTTTACGACGATGAGCGGAACGCTTTCAATAACTTCGTATGTCGTGAAACGCTTAGCGCATTTTATGCACTCGCGGCGGCGACGTATGCGTTCGCCCTCGTCTGTCGGACGGGAGTCGATTACTTTGCTCTCTTCAAAACCGCAAAACGGACATTTCATTTTCTGCACCAACCTATCTTTAATAAACTTATATATTTTGTATATAAAAATATATAGTTACACAAATTATAGCATTAAAGACGGTTGTCTGCAATATAAATTGTATATTGCTCTTGCCTTTGCGCCTCAAAGTATGTATAATAAACGGGCGCCGAAAAAAGCGCATACTTTGGAGAGTTGTCCGAGCTGGCCGAAGGAGCACGATTGGAAATCGTGTAGACGGTTAAAGCTGTCTCGAGGGTTCGAATCCCTTGCTCTCCGCCATGGGAACCGGCGTCCGCGCCGGTTCTTTTTCTTTGGAGGTACTTATGGCGAACAATATACTCTTTCTCGGAACGGGGGCCAACGACTGGCTCATAGAAAAAAGAAAAAAAGGAATGTTCTTCCGCCGGTATACTGCCGCGCTTATAAACGGCGAAGTACTCATTGACTGCGGACCGCATATCTTTGATTTTGTCGAGCATTATGGTGACCCGCATCTTCTGGACAATGTAAAAACCGTCGTCATAACTCATCGTCATTCGGATCATTTCTGTCCGGAGACACTTATGAAAATAGCCGGCGACCACGATGTCACACTTGTCTGTGATGACTTCTGTTTCTCACAGCTAACCGATACGAAGGGTATTAAGCGTATTCCCATGCCGCTCTATAAGAAGACAGCTATAGGGGATTATAAATTTATTGCCCTGCCTGCGAACCACGACGTCCGCGGAGCGGGAAAGGACGCGCGCCATTTCATCATCACCATGCCGGACGACAAGGAACTTTATTACGGCCTTGACGGCACATGGTTCTCCACTTCCGAGTGGCTCGTTTTAAAGAAGCATCAATGCGCCGTAATGGTCCTTGACTGCACCATAGGCAGGGTGAAGGACGCGCGCGTATTCGAACACAACAATATGTCGATGGTTCGCATGATGGTAAAGCAGATCAGAAAATCAAAAGTGCTGGCACCGGGCGGCGTTATTGTCGGTTCGCACTTCTCGAGAAAGCTTATGCCTTCGCACTTTAACACGCGACTCATGCTCAAATGCTACGGCATAAAAGCAGCGGAAGACGGAATGAAAATAGAATTCTGAACAGGAAAAGGACCTCTCATACGAGAGGTCCTTTTTTAGGGGTTCTTATTAAGTTTTATTCGCTGACTGTAACTGTTACAGCTTCTTCGCTCTTCGCTACGGGAAGATTGAAGTTCGCGAATGAATTGATGTCACGCTCTTCGTCAATTGCGTGGTAGCAGTCGTAGTATTTAAACGAGGGGTCCATACAGAAACGGGAGAGGCAGATTTTGCCGTCATGTCCCTGCCACTGGCGGAAGTCGATCTGGGGGTCGAAGATATAACTGTCGCCGTCCAAAATCATAACCGCCCATGTGTGAGGACCGCCTGAATAATAACCCTGGACAGTGTAACACTCGAAGCCCAAAGCGCGCATCATTACCATGAATGCGGCAGAATACTCGGTGCAAGTGCCGTGTCCGGTTGTGAGAATACCCTTTGCGCGTCCGACATTTCTGTTGTCGTAGTCGCTGACATAATTCATGTCTGAGGGTACGAATGAACCATAGTAGGAGAAGTTCGTCTCCATATACTTATAGACGGCAAGTACCTTTTCATAGTTTGACATGCTCTCGTCCAGAATGCTGTCAAGTATGTCGGATACCTGCTCATCAAGTTCTTTGTCGTGTGTAACCATGGGATTAAGCTCTGCCGCGTTGAGGAGAGCTTCCTCTCTGATGCCGTATTTTACTACATCGTTAGGGTTAGTAATTTTCTCTACAACTGCTTCCTGCTCAAGCGAAGCTGCGTGTGTGACAGTGCCTGTCGCAACTTCTGTGCTGTTGCTTCTGGCCTGGATGACTATTGCCGAAAAGGCAACAAATACAAGCAAAAATGAAGCAACAAGTCTTGATTTGAGTTTGTAAATAGTAACACTTCCTAATTTGTAATTTGTTGTAACCGTTTTGTAACTTTTCGGCCAACGCAGAGTATATTAACAGAAAAAGTTACAAATTGCAACCTTTTTTTGAAAAAAGAAAGAAAATCCCGTGTTTCAAATATGTATTTATATGCTATACTAATAACTGTATTAAAAGACTGCTTTAAGGGGGAAACAACCGTTGGCTCGCATTTCTCGTGTCATTTCTGTGCTGCTTACGGCAGTTTTTCTTTTTACTTTTGCGGCCTGCAAAAAGGCGGAACCGGAGCCTGAAACCACGACGAAAACAGGCAAAAGCGCTGAAAAAAACACTGTTGTTACGCTTCCTTTGGCCTACGAGCCCTTAGAGACGGATGAGGAAGAATTCGAGGACGGCGAATCAAAATGGCAGCATGTCCTCATAGGCTTCGCTTCCGTCGAGCGTGAGTATCCCGCTCTCGCGGCCTCGCTGGGCAAACTGAATAACGAACTTGACGCGGAGGCCGCGGCCTCGCTTGAACAGATAAAGACGGAAGCGGAGGAGACAAAAGCCAAATACGGCATATCCTTCTTCCCCGGCGAACTTTATTCAAGGAGAAAACTCATCGCCCGCCGCGCGGATTCAAATTATCTGAGTCTGGTGCAGATTTTTGACAGTTACAGCGGCGGCGACCATCCGTCGACACAGATAAAAACCTTCAATTTTGATTCGAAGACCGGAAAACAGCTTCTGACAGACGATGTATTCACCAATTTTGAAGTGTTCATTCCGAAACTCTCAAAGAGCGTAAAGGCGGCATATCCCGATGCCGATTGGAACGGTGAAAACCTCACGGCATTGATAAAGGCTCTTTATCACGACGGAAATCTTTATTTTTCCATCGACTATGAAGGTATAACCTTCTATTTCGGCACAGATGAACTGGCCTCTTATCAGGATGGTATTCTGGCAGTATCTTTCACTTACGATAAGCTGAAAAGCGATGTGGTTTCAAAATATGCGGAAATACCCGAGACCTATTCCTATGCCTTCACCGTTGATATCCCGAATTACAGAGGTGTAATCTGCGAGACGGATCTCAAAAATCTTCTGGGATATACCCAGGGTATTACTTTGAAATATGATGATTCCGAGCAGAAACTGAAAGATCTTATCTGCGGTAATTATGCTCTTTATTTCGTCCATATGGGCCAGAGCGGCGATTATATCTATCTGGACCATGACGGCGAGGACGGATACGGCGGACTCTATATTTTCAGTATCGGAGCGAAGAATCTCTACGAGACAAAGTATCTCGAAAAAGTTTCGCTCTTCGCGACGGAACTCGGCGACAGTTCGCCGTGCTATGCCGAGATGTTCACCTGTCCGAGCCGTTTCATACTCGGCACGCGCTGCGACCTGCTCGCGACCAGTGTCGCGAAGAACAAGTATCAGGTCGGTAAGGATGGAATCCCCAAATTGCTGAACAAGGAGGCCATGTATCTGATTGACAGTACGCGACAGTACAAACTGAGAGAAGATATACGAGACGAGGACGGAGTCCTGATCAAGTCAGGTACAAAGTTTAATTTCACTCAGACCGATTTCGGAGACAAAGCGGTCTTCATAACGGAAGACGGTATGGAGCATACAGTTAATATGTCTGAAATAAATAT
>JAFYJR010000132.1 GCA_017538005.1 Clostridia bacterium
ACGACAGCGGCGCCGACTGAGAAGGAAACTTCTTCGACAACCATGGCGGTAGCCACGACCGAGTCCACTACCGAGGCGCCGACGACCACAATGACGGCTGCTCCGACCACCGCGGCTCCTGCCGCGACCGGCAATTCGGCCTCGGTTGACGCATCAGGAAATGTCACATTTTCGTGTGATGCGAATTATATCGACAGTCACAGGTACTGTGTCGGTGTAAACAGACAGATGCATACAGTGACGGTGTACGGCAAGGATGACAGCGGTAAGTACACAAAACCTATAATCGCTTTCGCGTGTTCCTGCGGAAAACCGGGACATGAGACTCCGGCGGGAACTTTCTTTGCCGGCGCAAACACCAGAACCGACTGGAAATATACCTGGCTTCATATGGTCGATAATTCCTACGGTCAGTACACCACACAGATAACGGGAGCCATCTGGTTCCATTCCGTATGCTATACGGAAAACGGAAACAAGGGCGCCCTCGAGTATGAGGAGTACAACAAACTCGGCGGACCGGCTTCTCTCGGCTGTGTCAGACTCTGCGTGAGGGACGCGAAATGGGTATATGAAAATGTCTCTGACCGCGGAACGATGGTCTTCATCTATGACAGCAGTGTCCCGGGACCTCTCGGAAAACCGGAGACGATAAAGATAGATGTAAACAGTGAAAACAGGGGGTGGGACCCGACGGATCCCGATCCGAACAACCCTTGGAACAAATAGCAGGAGGATAAGATGAGCACAGGTAAAATTCTCGTTGTTGACGACGATTCGAACATCTGCGAATTGCTGCGTCTCTATATGGAAAAGGACGGTTATACCGTATCGATAGCCTATGACGGTGAGACCGCCGTCAGGATGTTCGGCGAGGTCAAACCGGATATCGTCCTGCTTGACATAATGCTTCCCAAGATGGACGGCTGGCAGGTCTGCCGTGAAATCCGAAAGACATCAGACACGCCGATTATCATGGTTACTGCAAAAGGTGAGACCTTTGACAAGGTACTGGGCCTCGAACTCGGTGCGGATGACTACATTGTCAAGCCGTTTGACACAAAGGAAGTTATGGCCCGCATAAAGGCCGTGCTCCGCCGTACGGCGACCGCGCCGGAGGAGACGGCGAAGCAGGTAAATTATGAGGATCTCTCAATCAACCTCACAAACTATGAGATGAAGGTAAAGGGCGAGGTAATCAGCACACCGCCGAAAGAACTCGAACTCATTTATCATCTCGCTTCAAATCCCAACCGCGTATTTACGCGTGACCAGCTTCTTGACGAGGTCTGGGGATTTGATTATTACGGAGACTCCAGAACCGTTGACGTTCACGTAAAGAGGCTCCGTGAGAAACTTGAAAACGTATCCGACAAGTGGGCCCTGAAAACAGTCTGGGGCGTAGGTTACAAATTCGAAACCAGGGAATAGGAAATGGCAAAAAGCAGTCCGAAAAAACCTAGACGAACTACATTGTTCTTCAAGTATTTCCGCGTAACTTTCACCATTCTTCTCATCACCACGGTAGCTCTCTGCGGCGTGTTTATCATCTTTATGGTAAACAACTGGACGACGAGCAATGTGGATGTGCTCAAAAGAAACGTGTCCTCGCTGGTAAACGATATGCTTGTGCTGGACTCGAAGAACGCGTTTGAGGAGAATCCTGATGAGGCGCGGATAACGCTGTTTATTGACTTTCACACCATTTCGAACGCACTCGGCGGCGACTTCTTCATGACCGACACATCGGGCAATGTAGTCGTCTGCAAAGACCTTATTACCGATGAACTCAGAATTCTGCACAACACCGCGAAGTTCTGCACAAGACACGGCGGCACGAGACTTGACGAAGAGATTCTGAAAAAGACGACTGCCGACGGCTACTACACGATGAAGAACATCACTGAGTTCGGCGACGAATTTTCGATAATAGTCGGACAGAAGGTAGTGAATGCAAGGGGCGAGACACTCGGTTATATCTACGGCACGATGCCGGTTTCGGCAAGTCTCGGCCCGTACATAAAGAGCATGCTGCAGTACTTCGCCGGAGCGGCGGCGGTTTCTGTCGTGCTCACGATTATTCTTGTATATCTCTTCAGTTATAAACTTACAAAACCTCTCAGCGAGATGTCCCGTATAACGAAACTTTACGCGCGCGGTGATTTTTCACAGAGACTGCCGATAAACGGCAATGATGAACTCACGGACCTAAGCGAAAAGCTGAATCAGATGGCGGACTCGCTTGAGGTACTCGATGATTCCAGGAGCGCTTTCGTTGCGAATGTCTCGCACGAGCTCAAGACGCCGATGACGTCGATAGGCGGTTTCATTGACGGTATACTTGACGGTACCATTCCGCAGAGCGAAGAGAAAAAGTATCTGAGGATCGTCAGTGACGAAGTCAAGAGGCTCTCTTCGCTCGTACAGACCATGCTCTCGCTCTCGAAGATAGAGGCGGGCGAGGAGAAACTGCAGCCCGGAAAGACGGAGATGAAAGGTCTGCTGTTTGGCGCTCTTCTGAACTTTGAGAAACAGATAGAAGACGCGGGTATAGAAGTATCCGGATTTGAGGATATGAAGGAATGCACCGTTACGGCCGATGAGAATATGAATTAACAGGTCGTTTAAAATTTGTATGACAACGCCATCAAGTTTACAAACGACGGCGGTTACATAATGGTCGAACTTATAGAGGAGTCTGACCGGGTGACCGTCACCATAGCAAACACGGGCGAAGGCATAAAAGATGAGGAAATGATACATATATTTGAACGCTTTTACAAAGCC
>JAFYJR010000133.1 GCA_017538005.1 Clostridia bacterium
AACAGCCCGAACAAAGGCTGGGACCCCACAGATCCGGATCCCGCAAACCCCTGGAACAAGAAATAACGGAGGCAGTCCCAAATGAACACAAACAAAGCACTCTATGAGATGAGACAGATTCGTGATTTCCGCGACATGATGAACCAGAGCGCCGTGGAATTCGCGGATGAGCCTGCGTTTAAACTCAGAGATGAGAAGGGCGAATTCTTTGACGTAACTTACAAACAGTACAGGGTGGAGATAGACGCCCTCGGTGCCGCCATGCAGAAAAAAGGCTGGCTTCCCGGCAAAAAGATTGCCATTATGGGCGGAAATTCCTATGAATGGCTGCTTGCTTATCTCGCGACCCACATCGGTTCGGGTGTTGTCGTGCCCATCGACAAGGAACTCCTGTTTGATGACATAAACACGATACTCACGGTTTCCGAGTCAAAGGTATTCTTCCTTGATTCGAAAGCTCACGCTAAGATCGCGGAGCAGAAAGACAGACTTCCCGAAGGTCTTGTCCTTGTTTCGCTCGACAAGAAGATTGAAGGCTGTCTGTTCTTCGGCGACCTCATGGCATGGGGCCACTCTCTTCTGAGTCTGAACGATCCGTGTGTTGCCGAATACAGAGCGGCAGAGATAGACCCGAACGCTCTTGCAGTACTGAGTTTTACTTCAGGTACATCCGGCCTTACTAAGGGCGTTATGCTCTCACAGGCAAATATCTGCTTTGTTATAGTTTCCAACTGTTCTGTCGCGAAATGCGGCCCGGGTGACCAGTATCTCTCTGTCTGCCCGATACATCACACAATGGAGTGCATGGAAGGCATTCTGATTCCGCTCTACTGCGGTTGCTGCATTGCCTTCAACGACAGTTTGCTTCACCTCATGAAAAACCTTCAGGAGGTTAAACCGACTATATTTGTTACCGTACCTCTGATGCTCGAGAAGTTCCACGGCCGCATAATGCAGGCCGTCTCCGAGAAGAAGGGCGGAAAACTGAAACTCACGTTTGGTAAAATAATCGCCGAGGCGACAAATGCCGTAGGCGTAAATATGAATGACCGCATCTTCGAGGAGATTACGAAGAATTTCGGCGGCCGTCTCCGTCTTATCATCATCGGCGCCGCGGCGGTCCGTCCGGAAGTCATCAAGGACTTCAAGACATTCGGTATTACATCGTACATCGGTTACGGTATGACCGAGTGCGCGCCCCTCATTGCGTGCAATCACGATGAACTCTTCACAACTGACTCTGTCGGAAAGCCGATTCCGGGTCTGGATGTAAAAATCATCAACGCTGATTCAAACGGCATAGGCGAGATCTGTGTCAAGGGTCCGAATGTCATGCTCGGCTATTTCAATGACGAAGCTCTGACAAAAGAGACTATCGACGAGGACGGTTATCTTCATACAGGTGACCTCGGTTCCATGGACGAAGAGGGTATTCTCAGAATCCACGGCCGTATCAAGAATGTCATCGTAACCAAAAACGGTAAAAACATTTATCCCGAGGAACTTGAGTATCATCTCAACAACAATCCTCTTATCGCCGAGTCAATGGTTGTCGGCTTTGATGTTGAGGATGAGAACGAGACGATAGTCGAGGCCAAGATTTTCCCTGACTTTGAAGCAATAAAGAAGAAGTACACGGAAAAGGGCAAAGAGATCCCGACCGGCAGTGAACTGGAGAGAATGTTTGACGATATCATCAAGGATATCAACAAGCATCTGCCGAATTACAAAAACATCAAGAAGGTCACACTCCGTGAAAACGAGTTTATAAAGACCACAACGATGAAAATCAAGCGCTACGCCAATATGGACAACGACGCTGAGAAGGATGATCAGACATCCGAAGAAAATAACAATCCGCTTGAGTAGGAACGATATGTACGGTTTTTCGAAAGTAAAAAGAATAGTCTGTATCCTGCTGTCCGCAATGCTTGTGATGAGCCTTGCGGGCTGCAGTTCGCATTTTACCGAGGAAGGTCTTAAGGTGGTTGAGGCCACGGATCAGGGGGCGCAGTATCATACCTCTGTCGCCGAAAAGTACCAGTCAATTTACAAATCCGGTCTCTATGAGTTGCTGCTCGATGAGGCCAATTGTGCCATCGCCGTAAAGGACACGACCGGAAATCTTTACTACGCTCTGCCGCAGGTGGAAAACAGCATAGGCTCACTTCTGAACATTGAAGTCACCGACGGCAGCAAGTGGTACAAGATGAATTCACAGGACAACGCTGTCGCAATGGGTCAGGCAAAATGCGTTACGAGCGCGGACGGTGTGGAGATTGAGTATACCTTCCGTGACAAAGCCAAGAATCCGAGCGTTGCGGTTCCCGTGACACTTGAACTTTCCCTGGAGGACGGTGTGTTTTCCGCGTCTGTAAAGCTTGACGCGGTGGATTCAAGTCTTACTGTCATCGCGTTGGAAATACTGCCGACATTCGGAGCTGTTACTGAGGCGTATACGGGCGACTTCATAGTCATACCGGACGGTCCCGGAGCACTCATGAACCTTACATCGTCAGACGACACAACCTATGTGCTTGATACTTACGGATCCGATCCCGCCAAAACGGATGAGAACAACCATCCGGCCGTATTCGGCGCTTTCGGATTAAAGCACGGCACATCCGCGTTTGCCGGAATAATCACAGGCGGAGAAGCCATTTCCAAAATCAAAGCGACGACCGGAGCCACTGACTATGTGCGCGCAGCGTTCTCTTATCCGACGACCGAGACGCTGAAAGTGTCATACAAGTTTATTTCCGGTTCGGCCGCGACCTGCGCGTCGATTGCCTCTATGTGCCGCGAACAGATGATTCGCGACGGCATGCTTTCGACACGATCTGTCTCGGCCGAGGGTAATGTTCCCGTAAATGTCACGGTTGTCGCGAGTTCAAAAAACAAATATGAAAATGTTGAGGATATGGCATCCGTTCTGAAAGCCAAAGGCGTAAACGCCCTCAACATCCGATATGACGGACTTTTAAAGAAATTCAAAGTTCAGTCGAGATACGGAAGCAGGGACAGCCTGGAATCCCTGATGTCATATCTCTCTTCACAGGGCTTCGGTTTCTTTGTCACCGCCAATTTCTTTGACGGCGATGTGAAGGACAACAAAACGCTATCTGCAAATGTCGTGTCTTTCTCAAAGAACATGAAGAAATACGACTTCAAGGGTTATTGCCTCGGTGATGTGGGAAGCGTTCTCTCTTCTACATCGTCGACAATGAGGCAGGAATTCGCGTCCGGCATTTTCAACCAGTCGATTTCGCTTTCGACAAATAAGAATCTTATGGTTGATCACGGAAATCTCTATGCTCTCAAAAACGCTGATATTATTTCGTGTCTTCCCATAAATACTACATATGCCGAGTCATCCGATTATGTTGCGGAGCCTTTCGTACAGATGGTTCTCCGCGGCACCATGGAATATACCGGCCCTTATCTCAACGATGTAAACGACTATGATAATCAATTGCTTCGCTGTCTGGAATTCGGCGCGTTGCCTGCATTCTCGCTTACGGTTGACGACAAGGAAAACAATTACTATGAAAACTGGTCACAGCAGGCACTTGATGCCTACAAGACCTTTGATTCCGCATTTACGGATCTTCGCGACGCGAAGATAACCGATCACAAGAAAATCAAGGAGGGACTCTATCTCACGGAGTACAACAGAGAGACTTATATCTACGTCAACTACTCAAGCGAGATACAGTACTACAACGGACTGACAATTCAGCCGATGTCCTTCCTTCGCGTAAACTAGAGGTAATTTATGAGCAATGAAATAAAACTTCCGCGCTTTGACTATATGTCGCAGGGAAACACTTTTTCCGGCAGCGTGGGCGATTTCAGATATAAGTTCTTCCCGAAAATGATAAATGAGACCGATATGGTTTTTGTTGCCGCGACCTATCGCGACAACTGCTTTGAGGTCGAGGATGCAGCGGGAAGAACGGTAAAGAAAGAATTTGAGTACAGCTCTGAAGGTATCGACACCGCGCAGGCGTGGATCTCGGAGCAGCTGGGTGATTGAATTGTCCGACTACAAACAGAACATAAGAAATTTCTCCATAATCGCGCATATCGATCACGGTAAATCCACTCTGGCCGACAGGCTTCTGGAGATAACCGGAATGGTCGCGAAGCGCGATATGACGGAGCAGCTTCTTGACAACATGGACTTAGAGCGCGAGCGCGGCATCACCATAAAGGCGCATGCCGTAAAACTCGACTACAAGGCTGCCGACGGACAGGTTTATGAGCTCAACCTCATAGACACTCCCGGCCATGTTGACTTCAACTACGAAGTATCACGCTCTCTTGCGGCATGCGAGGGGGCTGTTCTCATTGTCGATTCAACCCAGGGCATAGAGGCGCAGACACTGGCAAACACTTATCTCGCGCTTGACCATGACCTTGAAATCTGTCCCGTAATAAACAAAATCGACCTTCCCGCGGCCCATCCCGATGAGGTCTGCAAAGAGGTTGAGGATATCATCGGACTGGACTGCAGCGAGGCGCCGCGCGTCTCGGCCAAGACTGGCGAGAACGTGGAACAGGTTCTTGAGCAGATAGTGAAAATCGTTCCGCCTCCGAAAGGTGACGAGAACGCGCCGCTCAAGGCACTGATATTTGACTCGATTTACGACAGTTACAAGGGCGTTATAGTTTATGTCCGTATCATGGACGGTACGATAAAAGCCGGAGATACAATGAGGCTTATGTCCACGGGCGCGGAGTTCACCGTGGTCGAAGTGGGATATATGCGCGCGCAGACGATGGAGCCCGCAAAGTGCCTGAGAGCAGGCGAGGTAGGTTACATTACCGCCTCCATCAAAACCGTCTCTGATGCCCGTGTGGGCGATACTGTGACACTCGCGACAAATCCCGCGCCGGAGGCTCTTCCGGGTTACCGCAAAGTAAACCCCATGGTTTTCTGCGGTATTTATCCTGCCGACGGCGCCGACTATGAAGCGCTTAAGGAAGCGCTTGCGAAACTTCAGCTGAATGATGCGGCCTTGAGTTTTGAGCCGGAGACTTCCGGTGCTCTGGGCTTCGGATTCCGTTGCGGTTTTCTCGGCCTTCTCCATCTGGAAATCATTGAGGAACGCCTCGAGCGCGAGTATGACCTGGACCTCATCACCACGATACCGAGCGTTATCTACAAAATCCATATGACGAACGGCGATGTACTTGAGATAGACAATCCTTCAAACTATCCGGATCCTGCCAGGATTCAGTACAGCGAGGAACCTATTGTCAACGCGCATATTTACTCTCCGCCGGATTATGTCGGACAGATCATGGATCTCTGTCAGGACCGCCGCGGTATATTCAAGGATATGTCATATATCACTCCGGACCGTGTGGATATTCACTATGAACTTCCGCTCAATGAGATCATCTACGACTTCTTTGATGTGTTGAAATCACGCACGCGCGGATACGCGTCTCTGGACTATGAGATAATGGGATATCGTCAGTCTGACCTCGTCAAACTCGATGTTCTCTTAAACGGTGACCAGATAGACGCGCTGTCGTTTATCATTCATTCTGAAAAGGCGTATAACAAGGCCAGAAAGATCGCTGAGAAGCTCAAGGAAAACATTCCGCGTCAGCTCTTTGAAATTCCCATTCAGATGTCGATAGGCGGCAAGATAATCGCCAGAGAGACCGTCAAGGCCATGCGCAAGGATGTACTTGCGAAGTGTTACGGCGGCGATATAACCCGTAAGAAAAAACTGCTTGAAAAGCAGAAGGAAGGTAAAAAGCGCATGAGGCAGTTCGGTACCGTTGAGGTGCCGCAGGAGGCCTTCATGGCTGTGCTGAAACTGGATGACTAGAAATCCCGGACTTTACATTCACATACCTTTCTGCACCTCTTTTTGTCCGTACTGTGACTTTTACAAAGTCAGGGCGGATGAAAAGCTTGCCGGAAAATACAAGGAGGCAGCACTCTCTGTTGCTGCCTCTTTTTCTGATATGTTTTCCGACAGGGTGTTTGATACGGTTTATTTCGGCGGGGGAACACCTTCCTGTATGGGCGGGGACCTGCTGTCTGACCTTTTGAGAGGCCTGCGCGGATGCTTCAGCATATCCGATAATGCCGAGATTACTGTTGAATGCAATCCGTCATCTGATCTGGAAACATTTTTGCCGAAGGTCGCGGAGGCCGGCGTAAACCGAGTCTCGCTCGGCCTTCAGTCCGCGACCGACGCGGAGCGGCGCGCACTGGGACGGGTTGCC
>JAFYJR010000134.1 GCA_017538005.1 Clostridia bacterium
ATGACGCATCACCCTCCGTTTTATCAAGATACCAAAGTACCAGTCTCTCGAAAAATCTTTTTATCGCAAAACCTATCTTCTGCTCGTTGTCCGGCCCCGCGGGCTTACAGTAAATTGACTGAAAACCAGTCAGATTTGCACCCCAGATGTCGGTGAAAAGCTGATCGCCTATCATAACAAATTTCTCCGGCCGTGTCCGGAATTTCAATACCGCCCGGATATATCCTATCGGCAGAGGCTTAAAGCTCAGGCAGATTACGGGGATTCCGTAAAGTCCGGCCAGGAAGTGGGTTCTCTCGCCCTTGCCGTTTGAGAGAAGGACCATTTTGAAACCCGCTTTTTTCATGCCGTCAATCCACTCAACCGCACCCGGGATTGGGGTTCTTGTGCGGTCATAAGAACTTGTATTATCGGCGTCGAGAGCAATGGCTTTTACGCCCATATCACGCAAATCCTGTATGGTTATATCAATCAGACTGTTATATTTTTTTGTCGGAGCAAACCATTTTCTGAGCATAGCTTTGCCTTTCAAAATCTGTTTTCTACATTATAACACACGCGCGCGTATAAAACAAAACCGGCTGCCGAAACGGCAACCGGTTTAAGTTTTTACTTGTACTTGCGCTTACGAGCAGCTTCTGATTTCTTCTTTCTCTTTACGGAAGGCTTTTCGTAATGTTCTCTTTTGCGTACTTCCTGAATGACGCCGTCACGAGAAGTCTGGCGCTTAAAGCGACGAAGAGCGTTGTCAAGAGACTCGCCCTCTTTTACTTTAATTTCACTCATCTTTGTCCCTCCCTCCGCAAATAGCTGTCGAATAGACTACTGAATTATATAACAAGAAAATATTAAAGTCAATTTATTTTTACGCTTTGTCCTCGCCGGCATTGTAAACGGTGATGCTCGGGAAGGCGAACGACGCTCCGTTCTTCTCAATAATCTCTTTGAGTCTGAAGTTTATGTCCTCACGGACAACGAGCGACGGATCGAGAGCAGTCATGTCTACGGAGAAGATGATTCTGATATCCTGACTGCTGTCGGAAAAGCCGGAAAACACCACAACTATGCGGTCTTTGCTGACATCCTCATGTGCCTGAAGCATGGCTTTTATGTCTTCGATACAGTTTCGAAGGGTGGCCGAATCGGTGTCATATGTGAGACCGATTGTCATATCGACAAAACGCCTGTTGAGTTTGGAACAGTTCGTTATCGGCTCATTTATTAACTTGGAATTCGGCATTATCACAACTGTGTCCGCAACGGTCCTGATACGCGTGCTCCTCATGGTTATGTCTTCAACTTTACCCTCGCCCGACGGCGTGACAATGTAGTCGCCGACATCAAAGGGCTTGTCCGAGACAATGGAGAAACCTGCGAAAAGATCGCTCGCGGTATTCTGCGCGGCAAGTGAAAAAGTGAGACCGCCGAGTCCGATACCGGTTATCAGGCCGCCGATGTTATAGCCGAGCTCTCCGATAATCACAACTACCGAGATGGAGATTATGACTATCTTGAGCATATTGGCAACAAATCGCACAGCTACGGCGTTTGCGCGCTTGTTTGTCTCCTCCATTTTTATAATCTGAGAGGTTAAAAACGGAGTAAAATTCGCAAGCGCCCAGGCAATTAAAACTATAACGCATACACGGAAAGCAACAGTCAGTCCCGCCATAAACGCATTCGGAGGATTCATTATGGCAATACCGATATAGAGACCGAGAGCAAGGAAAAACGCCTTGAGCGGCTCCTGTACGGAAGTGCGGATGCCCGCTCCGATTACCGGATGTCTCTTGAATACTTTCGTAAAAATCTTCGCTATGTTTTTCGAGAGCAGATGTCTGAAAATTATGAAAAGAAGTATTACAAGAAGGCCGGTCGCAATCTGCGGAAGATTCTCGACAACCGCCGTACCTGCGTTCTTTATAGATTCAACAAAATTGTTCCAACCTAAAACAATCTGGTCCATAGGCACCTCTTATTCTACGACAATGTTTACAAGACGGCCGGGAACGTAGAGCTCTTTGACGACTGTCTTGCCGGCGATTTCTGCCGCGACTTTTTCATCTGCCTTAGCGAGGGCGATGACCTCGTCGGCGGCGGCATCGGCGGCAATGTTGAGTTTCGCGCGGATCTTGCCGTTTACCTGAGCGACTATCTCTATAGTCGCTTCAACGCATTTATCCGCGTCGAAATCAAGCCAGTTACCGTTTGCGAGCATACCGCCGAAGTTCTGCTCCTCCCAGATTTCCTCAGTAATATGGGGAGCAAACGGATAGAGAAGCGTTACAAACGCCTTCAGTTCGGCATTGTTGAGCTTGCCGTTGTCGTAAATATCATTGATCAGAGTCATCAGCGCGGCAATAGCCGTGTTAAACTTCATACCCTCAATATCCTCGGTTACTTTCTTGATGGTCTTGTTTATCGCGACCTCAAGTTCAGGCGAGTATGTATCGCCCGGAACAAGGATATCCTGAAGCGCCCAGGTACGGTCAAGGAAGCGTTTGCAGCCCTTCACCGAGGACTCGGACCAGGGAGCGGCCTTCTCATAGTCGCCCATGAAAAGTACGTAGGTACGAAGAACATCGGCGCCATATTCATTGACGACATCTATCGGGTCAATTACATTGCCCTTGGATTTTGACATCTTGTCGCCGTCGGGGCCGAGGATAAGGCCCTGGGCGGTACGCTTCGCGTACGGCTCCTTTGTCGGCACGACGCCGATGTCATAGAGGAATCTGTGCCAGAATCTGGAGTAAATCATGTGGCGGGTAACATGTTCCATACCGCCGTTGTACCAGTCGACCTGGCCCCAGTACTCAAGTTTCTCGCGGGAAGCGAGGGCCTCGTTGTTATGGGGATCCATATAACGCAGATAGTACCAGGAAGATCCCGCCCACTGCGGCATGGTATCGGTCTCACGACGGGCGTCTCCGCCGCACTTCGGACATTTGCAGTTTACGAATGAGTCAATCTTGGCAAGCGGACTCTCACCGTCGGAGCCCGGCTCAAACTGCTCGACTACGGGCAGTTTGAGCGGCAGTTCCTCATAAGGAACTGCTACCATGCCGCAAGTCGGACAGTGAACTATCGGGATGGG
>JAFYJR010000135.1 GCA_017538005.1 Clostridia bacterium
AAAGAAAACTCTGTGGTTCAAGTGCCCGAAATCCGAGTGTCGTTTTGAGCTCGATATGTATGAGGATCATGAAAATATAACTACTGTTCTTCCTTTCAAGGGCTATCCGGACCGCTACTTCATGACAACGAAGCAGATGTGTATGCCCGCGGAAGGCTATGTAAAATGCAAGGGCCAGGAGTACAAGTTTACCAAGGACACGACATTCGGCAGCCTTGACTGGGGCCGCGTATGTACCCCTTACAAACTCGTATGGTACTGGGGCTCGGGCTCAACTTATCTCACCGATGATGACGGCACGAAGCACACTTTCGGTTTCGAGATCACCTGGGGCATCGGTGACGAGAGCAATGCCACCGAGACCATGATGTTCTATGACGGCAAGGGCCACAAGTTCGAGGCGGTTGATGTTGAGACTTTCCCGAAGCCCGACAAGTATATGGAACCCTGGAAGTTCATCTCGCGTGACGGCCGTTTCAACCTGACGATGACTCCTTTCTATGATCATCACTCTGACCTCAATGTCCTCGTTATGCGTATGCACAGCCATCAGGTTCACGGTCTGTGGAACGGTACCGTAACTCTTGATGACGGAAAAGTACTTGAGATAAAGGATATGTACGCATTCTGCGAATATGTTGAAAACCGCTGGTAAAGATAAAAAAATACGCCGTGCAAAAGCACGGCGTTTTCTTTTTGTTCAGCTGTTTTTCCAGGCCTCGATTTCACGCTCGAGCCAGGCGCAGAGCTCGTCCACGCCTTCGCCTGTCTTTGCGGAAATCGGGATGATGTCGAGATCCGGATTTCTCATAAGGGCGTTCGCCTTGCATTTTTCAATGTCAAAGTCGAAATAGGGGGCGACGTCAATCTTGTTTATGACCAGCGCATGTGAAACCTGGTACATGAGCGGGTATTTAAGCGGCTTGTCGTCGCCTTCCGGTACCGACAGGATGGTGAGGTTCTTGACCGAACCCGTATCAAACTCGGCGGGGCATACGAGGTTGCCGACATTTTCAAGAATCAAAAAGTCGAAATCCTCTTCGAGTGCCTCGATGCCCTGACGGGTCATCTCGGCTGTCAGGTGGCACATACCTCCGGTATGGAGCTGTATTGCCTTCGCGCCTATCGCGGTAATCGTCGCGGCGTCGACATCGGAGTCGATGTCCGCCTCCATGACGCCGATCTTGTACTTTTGCGCCAGGCGCGGAATAACCTGCGTCAGCGTGGTTGTCTTTCCCGAACCGGGCGAAGACATGATATTCAGAAAGAATGTGCCCTTCTCTTTCAGTGTCTGACGAAGAGCGTCAGCATCCTTATTGTTATCAGCAAAGATATTTTCTTTAATCTCAATAATACGATATTCTTTTTCAGTCATATAAACTTACCTCCGAATACAAGAATTCTACACCGAAAATAAACAAGTGTCAATAAAACCCGATTTGACTAAAACGAACAACAACTGTATAATTAGGACACTATTAGGACAGAGCTTAGGACATTAATAGGACGGTGTGACCTGTGAATAACACAAAAGACATCATAATCAAAAACAGTGAAATTCTTTTCAGGGAAAAGGGATATAACGGAACCAGTATGCGTGAGATAGCTGCAGCCTCCGGAATCGCCGTAGGCAACCTCTGTTACTATTTTCCGAAAAAAGAAGATCTGTATTACTATTTCTATCAGAGACTCTTTGCAACTCTCACAGAGGAACTTGAACCCATTTTCTCACAGGGATACAGCCCCTGGGTATATTTTTTCGCGCGTGAATACATTATCTTCAAAAAATTCTTTGTTGACCCGGTTTACAGGAAACAGGCCCTCGATGCCATAAACATCCCGGTCTTCCGCGAGCACTATTGCAGAGACTATTATTTACGCATATCGACTTTTATGCAGTCGATAAATGCCGAATATGATCCCGAAAAGCTGCTTGATTATTCCATAATAGTATGTTCGTCCGAAATGCAGCTGTTCGAGGCTCACATCCATGAGGGCACAGAGGCCTCAAAGAATGTTTTTAACACCGTTATGAGACTGCAGTTCAATATAAGCAGCGTCACGCCTGAGCGTCAGGAAGAAGTAATACAGCAGGTCATGGATGTCTCTGAGAAATTTCTCAAAGCCCATCCCGATCTTTTAACCACCGTTTCTTAATAATGCTGTAATTCTTTTTAAAATCATTCTTGGCATTTTCTCCCTAAAATAAAGCAGAGGAGTGATGCAAATGACTGAAAAGCAACGCGAGTTTGACAAACTTGTATGGATATTTACATTGTGCAGCTTCATAGGACTGATCTGTGAAGGCACATACACATATCTGCACACGGGTCACTGGGAAAACCATGTCATAACAATGATTCTTCCCATCTGTCCCATCTACGGAGTCGGAGCTCTCGTCTTCTACACCGCCAGTCACAAAATCAGCGATAAAGTCAACATTTTCATAAAAGCACTTCTCATAGGCACCTGCGCCACGGCAATGGAGTTCCTCTGCGGACTGTTTCTCCGCTATGCGCTCGGTATGCGTGCCTGGGACTACACCGAGATACCGACAAATGTCCTCGGCATTTTCTGCCCCGAATTCCTTGTTATATGGTCCGTCTTCGGTCTGATATACCTGTTCGTAGTAAAACAGATAACCAGGCGCAGAGAAGCAAGATTAAAAGAAAACAAACAACCCAAAACAGGCAATAAAGCATTCCACATATTCACAGTCATCTTCAGCATCTTTCTGTTCCTCGACATGCTCTCCGCCTGGGTCCTCATCTTCTTCTGGAGCGACCGCCACTACGGAGACCCCGTTGATACCAAAGCGGAAATAACAGCCGTTCAGATAGCAGATGACAGTGATATGCAAAACCGTTTCGTCGAATGGCACTTCCTCGACGACCTCGGTGAAATTCCGAAAGGACAAAGGAGATAATTAAAAACGGCACCGCTACAGTCCTCCCCGAGAAGAAGGTCCAAAAGGCCCACAACCGCTTGAAAGAAGCAAACATAGAATTTATCACCGCCTGAGGGCGGACACGAAAAAAAGAAGCCGGGAAACCCCGGCTTCTTTTTTGCTGAAATTATTCAGCGGACAGCCCTGCTGCTCCGTGTCCGCCCGCAGGTGCAGCCTCTTCGTCGTGGTCAATACCGACCATTACATTTGAGGCTTTTATGATGGCGTAGGCTTCCTTGCCGGGCTTAAGACCGAGCTCACGGATTGAAGCCATTGTGATGTCGGCGCTGATCTCTGTGCCGTTTACATCGATAACAACGATGCCGTTTACGGCACCTTCTGTTACCTTTACAACTTTACCTTTAAGCTGATTTCTTGCACTGAGTTTCATAGATTATTCCTCCTTGTTTATTTCGGAACTTCCATACCGAAGTCTTTTACTGAAGTATCGTATACGGTCATGGTGAAACGGTTGCCGTCGTTTTCGGGATCGGTTTTGACATACATGTGAATCTTCTCGCAGTACCACATTTTACCTTTTCCGTTCTGATCAAGTTTGTCGAGAATTACGGTGTCTACTTCACCCAGGCCTTCGATTGTAATCTTTTCATGAGTGTCGGTCGCCTTGTCAATGTAGCGGGTGTCATCATCCTGGATTATTCCGGTCAGAAGCAACGGATTGGTGTTGTCCGCACCTATGTCCTCACGGTAGAGCCTCCAGTCTTCTTTGCCATTGGTGTAATAATCGTCCCAAAGACCGTCGCCCTTGTACTTGTAGTAATGCCAGGCATAGTTGTTGGCACGAGTCATATCCTTGCCGGTCGTTGAGACGTCCATTTTAAGAAGGTCGTTGCCAATCTTGATGTACTCGTTTACATATCCGTTATTCTGGAACGGGATATAAGTTTCATAAACGATTTTAACATTTTTCGGAAGCGCATCAAGATAATAGTTGTCAGCAGGAGATGTCTCTTCTATCTCGGCACTTACCTGATTTTCCGTTGCCTCCGGCTCGTCAGTTTCGTCTGCCTCAACTTCCGTGCTTGCTTTGGTTGTGGTTACATTCTTTGAGGATTCTGCGCCTTTCTTCTTGTCGCCGCAAGCAACAAGTGTAAGACACATAAGAACTGCCAAAAGAATAACAATAATTTTCTTTTTCATAACTGTATCTCCTTCAAAAAAAGGTGGTGCACCTGACAGGAATCGAACCTGCACCCCGCGAGGGACCAGATCCTAAGTCTGGCGCGTCTGCCAATTCCGCCACAGGTGCATGTAACATGCTAATTATACTTTATTGATTACATTTATTTCAAGGGGTTTAACCGTTGTACGATTTATGGTACAATGAGATTGGAATTGATGCTTGGGGGTATTGATATGGCAGGCATGGCGGGAAGCAAGATAAGGATAGTTTATATCTACGACATACTGCGGGAGAAGTCGGATGAGGAGCATCCGCTGACGGCGGCGCAGCTGGTAGCGGAGCTTGCGAGGTTTGGCCTGACCGCGGAGCGGAAGGCCATATACAGCGATGTGGACCTGCTCATAGATTACGGTGCGGATATTATCAAGTGCCCGCCGCCGACAAAAGGATATTATCTCGGCGAGCGTGATTTTCAGCTTGCCGAGGCAAGACTTCTCATGGATGCAGTTGAGTCTGCACAGTTCATTACCGAGACAAAGACAGAGGAACTTATCGGTAAGATAGAAAAGAGTCTGTCTGTTTACCAGAGGGAGTCTCTGAAGCTCCAGCAGGTTTACATTGACCACAGAAACAAGAATGAGAATGAGACTGTTTATTATGTCATAGACGCCTTGCTGACGGCCATACAGGCGGGTAAGAAGGTAAGGCTTCATTATCTGAAGAGGAGCATGGAAGCGGGCGAGAGGCCCAAGAACGAGGACCATATCTACTCGGTATCCCCGTATGCTCTGATCTGGGTTCAGGACCATTATTATCTGGTCTGCAACAACGCGAAGTATGACAACCTGATGCATCTGCGCATAGACAAGATTTCAAAGGTTACCCAGCTTGAAGAGAATCTGCGACCTCTGCGCGAGGTTTCAAAGTATGAGGACACATTTGACGCTGCGGACTATCTGTCGACCAAGTTCAATATGTTCTCCGGTGACCCGGTAAGGGTTAAGATTAAGTGTGACAATGATGTCTGGCAGATTGTCGCGGACAGGTTCGGCGACGATGTACTGATAGTCGAACGCACGGACGATACTTTCACAATTTCGGCATACGCGACCATAGAAGGTCTGGATTCCTGGATTATGCAGTGGGGAGACAAGATGAAGGTTGAGGAGCCGAAGGCTTTGCGCGATATGGTGGTAAAGAAGGCCGAGGCAATGCTTGCGGCCTACAAGAAGGATTAGTATGGTTAACTATCAGAAGGAACTGGATACTTTGCTTGCTTCCCTCGGAGACAGGCGTCCTTCGCTTTTGCTGCACAGCTGCTGCGGACCTTGTTCGTCTTACGTAATTACGTACTTGAACGAGTATTTTGATATTACGGTATTGTACTTCAATCCGTCTATTTATCCTGAGTCTGAATATCTGCACAGGAAAGAGGTTCAGCTGGATCTGATCTCGAAGATTAATGCTTCTGCCTCTCACAAGGTTTCGTTTATTGATTCGGATTATGACCATAATGCGTTTTTGCAGGTGGCTGCCGGACATGAGTGGGATCCGGAGTGCGGGGAGAGGTGCCATAACTGCTACAGGCAGAGATTGTCTGAAGCGGGACGCGTTGCGGCGGAAGGCGGCTTTGACTTTTTCTGCACGACCTTGTCCGTCAGCCCGTACAAAAACGCGACTGTGTTAAACGAGATAGGGTCTGAAATTTCTGCTTTGTGCGGTGTTGCGTGGCTGCCTTCTGACTTCAAAAAGAAGGAAGGATACAAGAGGTCGATAGAACTGAGTAAAGTATATGACCTTTACAGACAGGACTATTGCGGTTGCGAATTCTCGATGAGCAACCGCTTGAGCGAATAAAAATTGATTATTTTTAAGGAGTGATTTTTATGAAAAAGTACATCGCGGAATGCATAGGTACGTTCGTACTCGTATTCCTGGGCTGCGGTACCGCAATGCTTGTAGGTTGTGACGCGGCGGCAGGCGGAGGATATATCCTCACCGCTTTGGCCTTCGGTCTCACAATCGTAGGTATGGCATACTGCGTAGGTAACATCTCGGGTTGCCACATCAATCCGGCGGTCTCCTTGGGCGTTCTGCTTTCCGGCGGAATGAGCAAGAAGGACTTCGGCGGCTATGTAGCTGCCCAGTGTGTCGGCGCGACAGTAGGTTCCGCTCTTCTCCTCGCCATCTTCTCACTCGGCGGAGTAGAGGACAAGACAGGCGGCCTCGGCACAAACGGTCTTGCCGGTGTAAACGGCAGCGTTATCGCGGGCCTTCTTGTTGAAATCGTTCTGACCTTCATCTTTGTTCTCACCATCCTCGGTGTAACTGATGAGAAGGCAGGCCACGGCTCATTCGCAGGCGTTGTAATCGGTTTCACGCTGACTCTCGTACATATCCTCGGCATCGGTCTTACGGGCACATCCGTAAATCCGGCGAGAAGCTTCGGCCCCGCTCTCATCGCGCTCTTTACCGGCAATACGGCTCCCATAGCTGTTGTATGGGTATTTATCGTTGCTCCGCTTATCGGCGGCGCTCTTGCGGCTTATGCCTACAAGGCTCTGAAAGCTGCAAAATAATCTGAATTCATTAAAACCCCGCTCTTTTGGGCGGGGTTTTGCTTTTGGACAGATGTATAAAAATAACTGTAATTGGACTGTTTTAGTTAAAGTGTACAAAAAAGTAAAATCTAATATATGCCCATTGTGAATAGTATTAAAAGGTTACAATTGTTAAAATATTTATGTACTTTTTACGCGCGGGTGCGCGTACTACATATTAAAAGGGAGGCGTGTAAAGTTGAAAAAGAAAATGAGCTCCGTGCCGTTTAACGGAACACCGGAGCAGGAAGCGAAGCTCGACGCATACATTGCTGAGCATCGCGCCGAAGAAGGCTGCCTCATGCCCATCATGCAGGAAGCTCAGCTTATCTACGGATATCTGCCCAAGGAAGTGCAGATCCACATAGCTGAGAAACTGGAGATACCTGCTGAAGAGGTATTCGGTGTAGCCACCTTCTATTCTATGTTCAATCTTTCACCGAAGGGCAAGTATCAGATCAGCGTTTGTCTCGGTACGGCCTGCTATGTCAAAGGTTCCCGCGAAGTTCTTGATAAAATCTGCGAGATTCTCGACATACAGCCGGGCGAGTGCACGGAAGACGGTATGTTCTCAATAGAGGCCTGCCGCTGCGTAGGCGCTTGCGGTCTTGCTCCTGTAATGATGGTCAACGGTTCGGATGTTTACGGACGACTGAAGGCATCCGAGGTTGAGGCCATCATCGAGAAGTACAAAGAATTCGAAAGGGAGGAGAAGGAATATGAAAACATGGGCTGAACTCCAGGCTATAAAAGCTGATGTTAATGCTAAGGTTTTTGCTGCTTCTGCTCCGGGCGAATACAGAGTACTTATCGGTCTCGCAACCTGCGGTATCGCCGCAGGCGCAATGCCCGTCTATGACGCTTTCAAGGAAGCGGCAGCAGGCAATGACAAGTGCAAGGTAGGCCAGGTCGGCTGTATCGGTATGTGCCAGTATGAGCCTATCGTTGAAGTCATTGAAGGCGGAAAGAGAACAACTTATGTCAAGATGGATGCTGAGAAAGCCGCTCGTGTCTACAAAGAGCACATTCTCGGCGGACAGGTTGTAACGGACTATCTCCTCGTTGAGAACGGCATCACCTGCAATTCACTTGAAGACACAACGTTCTACAAACTCCAGAAGAGAATAGCTCTCAGAAACTGCGGTATCATCGATCCGGAAAATATCGATGAATACATCGCACGCGACGGTTATGCGGCTCTTCACAAGGTAATCACCGAGATGAGTTCAGAGGATATCGTAAATGTCATGCTCGACTCAGGTCTCCGCGGACGCGGCGGCGCGGGATTCCCGACAGGAAGAAAGTGGTCATTCGCAGCCGCGCAGCAGGCTCCTCAGAAGTTCGTATGCTGCAACGCCGACGAAGGCGACCCCGGCGCATTCATGGACCGTTCCGTACTTGAGGGCGACCCTCATGCCGTACTTGAGGCTATGACAATAGCCGGTAAGGCAATAGGTGCGACACAGGGCTACATCTACGTCCGCGCAGAGTACCCCGTAGCTGTTAAGCGTCTCAACATCGCCATCAAGCAGGCCAAGGAATACGGTCTTCTCGGCGATAACATCATGGGTACCGATTTCTGCTTCGACATCGGCATCCGTCTCGGCGCCGGCGCTTTCGTATGCGGCGAAGAGACAGCTCTCATGACCTCTATCGAAGGTAAGCGTGGCGAGCCTCGTCCCCGTCCTCCGTTCCCTGCGGTTAAAGGTCTTTTCCAGAGCCCTACTATCCTGAACAATGTTGAGACATATGCAAACGTTGCTCAGATTATCTTAAACGGCGCTGCCTGGTTCTCGGCAATGGGTACCGAGAAGTCCAAGGGCACAAAGGTATTCGCTCTCGGCGGTAAGATCAACAACACCGGTCTCGTTGAGGTTCCCATGGGAACAACTCTCCGTACAGTTGTTGAGCAGATCGGCGGCGGTATACCGAACGGCAAGAAGTTCAAAGCCGCTCAGACAGGCGGCCCTTCAGGCGGATGTATCCCGGCTGAGCACTTCGATGTCGAGATTGATTACGATAACCTCATTGCCATAGGTTCAATGATGGGTTCGGGCGGACTTATCGTTATGGATGAAGACAACTGTATGGTTGACATAGCGAAGTTCTTCCTCGACTTCACCGTTGACGAGTCCTGCGGTAAGTGCACACCGTGCCGTATCGGTACAAGAAGACTCTATGAGCTTCTTGAGAAGATCACGGGCGGTGAAGGCGAGATGGCCGACATAGATGAACTCCAGGCTCTCGCTGCCCATATCAAGGACAACTCTCTCTGCGGTCTCGGACAGACTGCTCCCAACCCGGTTCTTTCAACACTCCGTTACTTCCGTCATGAGTATGAGGCTCACATTGTAGACAAGAAGTGTCCGTCACATGTATGCCGTTCGCTTCTTACATTTACAATTGATCCGGAGAAGTGCGTAGGTTGTACGAAGTGCGCGAGAAACTGCCCGGCAAACGCTATTTCCGGAACAGTAAAAGAACCGCACGTTATAGACCACGACAAGTGCGTACAGTGCAGCGTCTGCATGCAGAACTGCGCGTTCGGCGCAATTTCCAAGGATTAAGGGAGGGGTGTGCTTTATGGATATGATTAATTGTACGATCAACGGTACACCTGTCAGTGTGCCTGCAGGTACCACGATTCTTGAAGCTGCCAGAACCATCGGTATTGAGATTCCCACACTTTGCTACATGAAAGAGAAGAACGAGATAGGCGCATGCCGTATCTGCGTTGTTGAAGTAACAGGTGCGAGAACTCTTGTCGCAGCTTGCGTAATGCCCGTTTCAGAGGGTATGGAAATAAAGACACGTTCCGACCGTGTTCTTAAAGCTCGTAAAAAGACACTCGAGCTCATCATGTCAAACCACAACTGCGAGTGCCTCGCGTGTGACCGTTCCGAGAACTGCGAACTTCAGACTCTCGCTCGTAACTTCGGTGTTGACTTTGACACCTACAAGGGCGAAAAGACTGAGGTTGAACTCGACGACAGCTCACCGGCTCTCGTCCGTGATGACAGCAAGTGTATTCTCTGCCGTCGCTGCGTAGCGGCCTGCCGCACGCAGACAGGCGTTATCGGCGCCAACAACAGAGGCTTCGATACGACCATAGGCTGTGCTTTCGAAATGAAACTTGCTGATGTCGCGTGCGTTAACTGCGGACAGTGCATCGAAGCCTGCCCCGTTGGCGCCCTCGTTGAGAAAGACCAGATTGCCGAGATATTCGAGGCAATCAACGATCCTTCAAAGGTAGTTGTTGTTCAGACCGCTCCGGCAGTCCGCGCGGCAATAGCCGAAGGTTTCGGCAAGCCGATCGGAACAATGGGCAAGGGCAAGATGGTTGCCGCGCTCAGAAGACTCGGCTTCGACAAGGTCTTCGACACAAACTTCTCAGCCGACCTTACAATCCTTGAAGAGGGTACGGAACTCATAGGCCGTGTACAGAACGGCGGAAAGCTTCCGCTCATTACTTCATGTTCACCGGGTTGGATCAAGTACTGTGAAACATATTTCCCTGATTTCCTTGACAACCTTTCAACATGTAAGTCACCGCAGCAGATGTTCGGCGCCACTCTCAAGTCCTGGTGGGCAAAGAAGAACAACATCGATCCGAAGGACATCGTCTCCGTATCAATCATGCCCTGTACCGCAAAGAAATTTGAGGTAGGTCGTGAAGAGATGTGTGTTGACGGACTTGCCGATGTTGACTACGCTCTTACAACCCGCGAGCTTGTCAAGATGATTAAGCGCGCAGGCATCCAGTGGGATAACCTCCCCGATGAAGAGTATGATTCACCGCTCGGTGAAGGTACAGGCGCGGCCGTTATCTTCGGCGCGACAGGCGGTGTTATGGAAGCTGCTCTCCGTACGGCTGTCGATGTACTCTCTGGCCAGGAGAACGCTGAAGTTGATTACAAGGAAGTCCGCGGTATGGATGGCATCAAAGAGGCCAGCTACACTGTCGGCGACCTTACGATCAATGTAGCGGTAGCATCCGGTCTTCAGAATGCGAAGAAGGTTCTCGAATCCGTCAGAAACGGCGAGAAGAACTATCACTTCATCGAGATCATGTGCTGCCCGGGCGGTTGTATCAACGGCGGCGGACAGCCCATCCAGCCTAACTGGGTACGCGATACTGTTGATGTACGCGGTCTCCGCGCAGGCGTTCTTTATCAGGAAGACCTCGATCTTCCGGAGAGAAAGTCACATCACAACTCAGCAGTTATGGACATCGTTTACAAGGAGTTCTTCGTTGAAGGACCTAACGGACATACTGCTCACAAGTATCTCCATACCCACTATGTTGACAGATCAAAGACTGTCAAGTAGAATATTCTACATCAGCCGGGGCCTTCTGGCCCCGGCTTTAACTTGAAAGGGATGCTTATGTTTACACCTGCAGAAGTTGCTGAAAACGTTATAGGGATAGGAAAGGCGAAGGCCGAAAATAAGGCATACAAGCTGTTTTTGCTCGGCATACTGGCCGGTATGTTTATAGCCCTGGCCGCGGCCGGCGCGAACACCGCGATGAGCACGGTGGAAAATCCGAGCCTCGCGAAGCTCGTGAGCGCGCTGATTTTCCCGGCCGGTCTTACGATGGTGCTCCTCGCGGGCAGTGAGCTCTTTACCGGCAACAACCTGATAATAGTTTCTGTCCTGACGGGCGATGTAAAAGTCTCCGCCATGCTGAAAAACTGGTTGATAGTTTATCTCGGAAACTTTGTCGGTTCGGTGTTTATCGCTCTGCTTGCAAATCTCTCCGGACAGACGGGACTCTTTGGCGGAGCGCTTCTTGAGACGACGATGAAGATAGCGACAGCGAAGGCTTCTCTGGACTTCGGCAAGGCGATACTGCTCGGCATAGGCTGTAACTTCCTCGTCTGCATAGCGGTCTGGATTTCCTTCGCCGCAAAGTCCGTGGGCGGAAAGCTTGCCGGCCTCTATCTGC
>JAFYJR010000136.1 GCA_017538005.1 Clostridia bacterium
GACAACAAGGACGCCGATGCGGTGATCCATCTCGGCGACGGCGTCAGGGACTTTGACACCGCCGTGAAGGAAGCCCGCGAGCTCGGCGTCCTGAATACCGACAAAATCTATAAAGTAAAAGGCAACTGCGACATGTTCCTTGACGAAGCGGTTACTCTGTTTGAGGATATCGGCGGTTATAAGTTTTACATAACTCACGGCTATGAGCAGCGTGTGAAATCAGGCCCCGAATATCTTCTCAAGGACGCAAAGGAAAACGGCCGCAATGTAGCCCTCTACGGGCACACTCACAGGCAGTTTTACGAAGAGCGTCTCGGTGTACATATTTTCAATCCGGGTGCTTTAAACTACGGTGATTACGGCATCATAACGATTGATGACGCCACAGGCGAAATAACCTTTGAACATAAAGAACTGTAAAATAAAAAGCGCGGCGTAAAGCCGCGCTTTTTATTTGTCGTTTTATGCGTCCGGACCGAAGAAGCGTTTGATTTCGATCTCGCCGTTTTCAACGGAGTCGGAGCCGTGGATGATGTTGTTGCCGGTCGAGGTGGCGAAGTCGCCGCGGATGGTGCCTGCGGCAGCATCCTCGTACTTCGTCGCGCCCATCAGGATGCGCATGCCGAGGACGGCATTGTCGCCTTCGACTATCATGCCTACGACCGGTCCGGAGGTCATATACTCAACGATACCGGGGAAGAAAGGCATGTCGGAAATATGGGCATAGTGCTCGTTTAAAATCTCTTCCGTGAGGGTCATCATTTTCATGTTTGTGATTTTGAAGCCTTTGTCTTCAATTCTCTTGATTACTTCGCCCATGAGGCCGCGTTTTACGCAGTCGGGCTTGAGCATGATATATGTTCTCTCCATAAGAAATCTCCTTAAGTTTATTTTCTTTATTTTAACCTAATTACATTGCCTTCGTCAATTGACAGGTGTTATAATATTTCCTGAATTTTATTGACGGGAGAAAGAAATGGATAGGATAATCTGTAACAACTGCGGAGCGGAATTTGACAAGTCAGAAGTCAAGTGTCCGCATTGCGGTTTTCTTTATGCCCCGGGTATGGAAAAAAAGTATATGGGCGACCTCGAAAAGACCAGGGAGAAACTCGATGTCGTGGACGATGAGGCCCGTGATGAGTATAAGGATGAAGCGAAGAAAAGCGGAAAGAAAGTCCTGATCATTCTGGGTGTCGTTGCCGCGATAATCCTCGTGGTTGTGGGCATTGCGAAACTTCAGGATTATCTTCTGTTTCACGAGAAGATAAGCGCGGAAGAGGAACTTCTGTGGCAGCAGGAAAATTTTCCCATACTTGATAAGTATTTCGAAGAGGGGGACTACGACGCCTGTTTTGACATTATTTATGATAAGAAAAACGAGGACCACCATTTCTGGGACTGGCAGCACTACGAGGAGTTTCAGAAGATATTGGATGAGAAATTTGAAAGCGTTACGGGGGGTGAGAGCGGATGAAGTGCGGATACTGCGGAAACAATTTAAACATTGAGGACAAATTCTGTCCTTACTGCGGAAAAGAGAACACATTCGCCAAAGAGCATCAGGAGTCAATGGAACACTATTATGCCGATTACACCGCTACGAAAGAGGATGTTTACGAGGAAACAAGGCGCTTCAAGACAAAGACCATCAGGATAACCATCCTGGCAGTCATGATTGCCGTGGCTGCGGGGCTTTTTATACTTGCCATGTCCGCTGATGATCTCAGATATTCCCGTATGCAAAAGTCAATCGAGGCAAATTCGGGCAAATACAAGGCAGAAATCAATGCTCTGATGGACGCGCGTGACTATCTTGCGGTTGACGAGTATTTTGACGCAAAACATATCTCATATTCAACGCCTATGGAAGAGTACTACGCCGTGGAACAGGCTTCAAATTATTATGCTTACTACTACGGAAATATACTGGAGCTTCTTGAGAGAAATCTCGAGGACGGCAGTATAAATCACTTCCGTACCACCAATGAAATCCTGACCGACATCGGCAAAAATATCGGCAAGATAAACGAGGCCTGCAAGGTTGAGAAATGGTACGAGGAGCGCGGCTGCTACACGCCCGAGAAGATGGCTTATATGGACGATCTTCAGGCGCAGGTTGCGGTTCTGGCGCAGGCATATCTCGGCATCTCGGAAGAGGATGCGGAGCAGCTTTCGACGATGTCGGAAGCGAGAATAATCGTAATGCTGGAGGACAGTTACAATGGCTGAAAAGAAAGTTAAGTTCGGTGCCTTCAACATTGCCGTAATTGTGCTCGCGGTACTCATTGTCTTTTGCGCAATTTTTGCGGTTTCGAGAATTTATCAGGGCTACACCGAATACACAAACGGACCGGATTCCATACTGAACTGCGTAAAGCGTCAGGATTATTCATACGCGATAGGCGAGGCGTATCACGACAGAGCGCTCGGCAAAAACGGTGACGATTACAAGACGCCTTACGCGGCTGTGGATTATATCAATGCGGAGGTTTTGTATGTCGCATACACAAGGGTCGGCGACGAAGAAAAAGCCACGGGATATAAGGCCGAAATGGAACGCA
>JAFYJR010000137.1 GCA_017538005.1 Clostridia bacterium
GAATGGGATATAGTCGCGAATGTTCTGGGATCCGACGGCGAATACATTGACGTTATTCAGCGAAACCGATTCTTTAAAGGCGACGAACTTGAAGTTCTTATGCCACAGACTGAACCGTTTTCGATAAAAGTTGATTTCATGACAAACGAGAGCGGCGAGGAGATTGATGTCGCGCCCAATCCCATGGCAAAGATCAGGATAAAATGCGACAGAGAGATTCCCGGGGGCTCAATACTCAGAAAAATCAGGGAAGATTAAATGGGGAACATAAGAGAAGAAACTTTAAAAATTGAGGCGCTTACGCTTTCGCCTTATGCGCAGCACTGCGCTGAGACAAAGGGACGCTTTGAACCCGAGGAAGAGGATCCTATCCGCACCGCCTATCAGCGTGACCGCGACAGGATCATTCATTCCAGTTCGTTCAGAAGACTGAAACACAAGACGCAGGTTTTCCTGGCGCCTACGGGTGACCACTACAGAACGCGTCTCACACATACACTTGAGGTCTCGCAGATTGCGAGAACAATGGCCCGCGGCCTTCGTCTTAATGAGGACCTGACGGAGGCGATAGCATTGGGCCATGACCTCGGTCATACACCTTTCGGACACGCCGGTGAGCGTGCCCTCGATGCGGCGTATCCTGACGGCTTCAAGCACTACGAGCAGAGCCTCCGTGTGGTCGATGTCCTTGAAAAAGAAGGCCGCGGTTTAAACCTCACATATGAGGTGCGCGACGGCATCAGATGTCATACCGTGGGTAAAGAAGCGGACACCCTTGAGGGTATAATAGTAAAGTACGCAGACCACATCGCATACATCAACCATGACATTGACGACGCGGAACGCGCAGGCATTCTGACTGAGGACGATATCCCGCAGAGTCTCCGCGACACGCTCGGCTACAGCAAGTCAAAGCGCATAAATACCATGGTGCTGTCAATCATAGAAAACTCGGGCAGTGAGATAAAAATGGCGCCTGAAATCGAAGCCGCCTACAATGAAATCCACGAGTTTATGTTTGAAAAGGTCTACACCAACCCCATCTGCAAAGGTGAGGAGGGCAAGGCAATGGAAATCGTCACAAAACTCTATGAGTACTTTGTTCTGCATCCCGAAGAGATGACGGACGAATACAGAGCCGTTGCCGCGAACGAGAGCATAGAACGCGCCGCGTGTGACTACATCAGCGGCATGAGCGACCATTACGCTCTCTCGACCTACAACAAACTTTTCATACCCGTATTCTGGGTTGACTGATAAAAACAAAATTAACTGAGAAGGAGGGGTGTGATGTGGCAGTAAGACTCAGCGATCAGTTTCTCGAACAACTGAGAGACAGAACGGACATAGAAGAACTGATAGGCGAATATGTCCAGTTAAAACGCGCGGGCCGGCTCTCAAAAGGCCTCTGTCCCTTCCACAGTGAAAAGACCCCGTCCTTCGTGGTTTATCCCGATACGCGTTCCTACTACTGTTTCGGATGTACAAAGGGCGGC
Organism: Clostridia bacterium; assembly: GCA_017538005.1. GTDB lineage: Bacteria > Bacillota > Clostridia > Oscillospirales > Acutalibacteraceae > UBA1227. Next base: position 1,497 of record JAFYJR010000137.1, read on the forward strand.
GACGCCATAACCTTTATTCGTGACATAGAAAATCTCGACTACATAGAAGCCGTCAAATTCCTCGCCGACAGAGCGGGCCTTCAGATGCCCGACGAGCAGTATGACGACTCCCTGATAAAGAAGAAAAAGCGCATGCTTGAACTGAACAAAGAGGCCGCGCGCTTTTTCCACGAGTTCATGAAAACGCCGCAGGGCAAACCCGGTCTTGACTACTGGCTCGGCAGGGGACTCAGCCCGAAGACCATAACCCACTTCGGTCTCGGCTACGCGCCTGACGGCTGGGAGTTCATGAACCATATGCGTGACAAGGGCTACTCAAATCAGGAGCTCTTTGAAGCGGATCTTGCCAGAAAGAATGATAAGGGCAACTACTACGCGAATTTCCGCAACAGGGTAATGACCCCGATAATAGACCTTCACGGAAATGTCCTGGGTTTCGGCGGCAGAGTGCTTGACAATACGAAGCCCAAGTACATAAACACCAAGGATACTTTCGTGTACAAAAAGGGTCTCCATCTTTTCGCGCTCAACTTCGCGAAGAGCGCGAACGAGGACAGCCTTATCCTGTGTGAAGGATATATGGATGTAATAGCCCTGCATCAGGCGGGCTTTACAAACGCCGTGGCGGGCCTGGGCACCGCTCTGACGGACGAGCAGGTGAGACTCATCTCGCACTACTGCTCGAAGGTCTACCTGTCGTACGACAGCGATGAGGCCGGCCGTACGGCTCTGAAAAGGTCAATAGACAAACTCTCCAAAACAAATCTCGCAATTCATCCGCTGGTCTATACAGAAGCGAAAGACCCGGACGAAATTATAAAGAAATTCGGTCCCGAGCGCTGGAAAGCCATACTTTCAGGCGCCATGAATGAGACAGAATACAAACTCGCACTCTGCAAAGAGGGTCTCGACATCTCCACTGACGACGGGCGCGCAAAATACTTACGCAAGGCCGTGCCTGTTTTAGTACCTCTTGGTGCAATTGAGAAGGATATTTATGCCTCCCGTTTAAGTGAAGAGACGAGTGTCACCAAAGAAGCGATTATGGCCCGTGTGAATTCGCTTTCGAGACAGCAGTCGGGAAGATACAACAAGACCGACTTTGCCGAACTCTCGAAAGAGATGAACCGCAGAAAGGGCACGACCGTCGCAAAGGTTGAAGGACAGAGGGGACTTAAGGCAGAGGAGACTTTGCTCGTAACCTTGAAGAACAACCCGGACTTTCTGAAAAAAATTGAGGGAGATCTGACACCGGAAGACTTTGTAAGTGATGTATGCAGACACATCTATTCAGTGTTCCGCGAAAGAATAAACTCCGGTCAATCAATCGAACTTGATTTTCTCTCATCAGAGCTCTCGGGCGAAGAGATGTCGGTTCTGGTGCGTATGCAAAACAGCGAGTTTGATGTTACAAATACGCTCGAAGAAGCGAAAACCTGCGTAAAGATCCTGAAGGATGAGCGCAGGAAAAGAGAACAGCCCAAAGGGGCCGATCTCACAGACGAAGATTTATCCAATTTGTTTAAAAAGGAGAAAAATTAATGGCAGAAGAAAAGAACACCAATGTCATAAATGCCCTCGTTGAAAAGGGTAAGGCGCAGGGCAGGCTCTCTACCAATGACATTGACGCCGCAATCGTCGAAATCGACATGGACATGGAGGAACTCGACAAACTCTATGAGACCCTTGAACACAACGGCATAGAGATAATTGATGACCTCGGTGACGCGGCACTCGAGACTCTGAACTTCGACCTTGAGATGCCGAAGGCGGTTGAACTCGGTGCGGTTGACACATCCAACAAAAACGCGGTAATGGACGACCCGGTCAAGGTCTATCTCAAGGAGATCGGCCGAGTGCCGCTCCTTACTCCCGAAGAGGAGATTGAGCTTGCGATCCGTATTTCTGAGGGTGACGAGGAGGCAAAGAAAAAGCTTGCCGAGTCAAACCTCCGTCTCGTTGTATCCATCGCAAAGAGATATGTCGGCAGAGGCATGTCCTTCCTTGATCTTATTCAGGAGGGCAACCTGGGACTTATCAAAGCCGTTGACAAGTTTGACTTCACCAAGGGCTTCAAGTTCTCAACCTATGCCACATGGTGGATCCGTCAGGCGATCACCCGTGCGATAGCGGATCAGGCGAGAACCATCCGTATTCCCGTCCATATGGTTGAAACGATAAACAAAGTCAAAAAGACACAGTCAATTCTCCTTCATAAGAACGGCCATGATCCCACGGCGGAAGAGATTGCGAAAGAACTTGATATGCCTGTAGAAAAGGTAAGAGAGATTCTTCGTGTCGCACAGGAGCCGGTTTCCCTCGAGACACCTATAGGCGAAGAGGAAGATTCACATCTCGGCGACTTCATTCCCGATGATGACGCTCTCGCTCCCGCTGACGCGGCCTCCATGCTTCTTCTCAAGGAGCAGCTGGCCGAGGTCTTGAAGACCCTCACTCCGAGAGAGGAGAAGGTCCTCTCTCTGCGCTTCGGTCTTGAAGACGGCCACCCGCGCACCCTCGAAGAAGTCGGCCGCGAGTTCAACGTAACCCGTGAGCGTATCCGTCAGATTGAGGCGAAGGCGCTCCGCAAACTCCGTCATCCGAGCCGCTCAAAGAAGCTTAAGGACTTCCTCGACTGATTTGTAATCATTCTGTAAGAAACCCGTGCAATTTTTGTAATTGCACGGGTTTTTAATGTGTATAGACGAATTTTGTGGTAAAATACCGTAAACGGAAATTCGGAGGAGAAAGAAATGTATAACATTCTCGTATGTGATGACGACAAGGCGATACTCGACTCGGTCGAGATTTATCTCCAGAACGAGGGCTATAACGTATACCGCGCGTCAAACGGTATAGAAGCCCTGAAGGTTGCCGAGAGCACCGAACTGCACTGCATCATTCTCGATATAATGATGCCGGGTATGGACGGTCTCACGGTAACAAGCAAACTCAGACAAAATAAAAATATACCTATTATACTTTTGTCTGCGAAGTCGGAGGACACGGACAAAATAGCGGGTCTCTCATTCGGCGCCGATGACTATGTCACCAAGCCTTTCAACCCGCTCGAGCTCGTTGCCCGTGTCAAATCACAGATAAGGCGTTATACATCGCTCGGAAGCATGGAGACGAAGGAATCCGTACTGAAATCCGGCGGTCTGGAACTTGACACTGAGGCGAAAACCGTCACCGTAGACGGTGAGCCCGTCAAGGTAACCGCCACCGAGTACAAGATCCTTGAGTACCTCATGGAAAACATGGGCCATGTGCTCTCCACCAACCAGATCTACGAAGCGGTCTGGCACGAGGAGGCATTTGCCACCGAGAAAACCGTAACAGTCCACATCCGCAGAATTCGCGAAAAGATTGAAATCAATCCTAAAGAACCAAAGTATATTAAGGTGGTGTGGGGCATTGGCTACAAGATCGACAAAGAATCTTAAGCTCACAATTGTCAAGATAATACTGATAGCGCTCTCCTGCGTTCTCTTCTCTGCGACCTTCTATTTCGGTCAGCAGCTTGTTCAGTTTTATCTTGTAAACACAGACGGTTATCTGACGTCCCTCGAAACAACAGAGACCGTCCTCGGTAACGGCAGTTCTACTTTCGCCAAACAGATCAGGCATGAGACCGGCAATGTACGTACTCTCGCTTCAAAGTATATCAGTGACGAGTATGTTGAGTCCGGCGAGGGCGAAGAGGCACTCGAGAAAAGTCTGAAAGAGAACTACGAGGCAAATATTGAAGCTCAGATTATAATGAGAAAGATCGAAACCATCGAGGGAATGTATGAGTACGACTATGAAAAAGAGTGTTATACATATCCTGACTATGATGACCAGGATGTAATCCTGAAGAGTTTCTCATCTGACGATCAGATAAAAGCGGACCGCAACTTCATTCAGCTTGGCGACTATGAGATACATGGTCTTACAACCATAAAAGGTGTCCGTTACTATAAGGGATTTCCCATTGATGAAGTTAAAGTGTTCAGGGAAGATATAGTCGAC
>JAFYJR010000138.1 GCA_017538005.1 Clostridia bacterium
CATACCGTTAAGATGAGAAATTAGGCGCGCGGAAACGCCGTTCTCCAACGAACCGCCACCGACGCTCGCGTCGGACGCGACCGCGTTCTTCTCCTCTTCCGTCGGCTCGCGGTCACGGTCCATAAACAGGAACTCCGTCCTGAAGAGACCTATACCCTCGCCGCCGTTTTGCAGAACATTCTGGGCGTCCTCGGCTTTACCGATGTTACCGTAGACTTTCTTTGTAAGACCGCTCTTGGTTACAGTCGGTTTGCCGAAATATACTTTGAGACTTTCCTTGTCATCAAGATAAGCCTTCTGCTTCTCGGTGTACTCGGCAACCTCTGCCTCCGTGGGCGATGTAAACACCTTGCCCTTGAAGCCGTCAACAATGAGCTCTTCGCCGTCGCTTATCGCCGTCGTCGCGTTTAAGACCGAAAGGGCGGCGGGAATGCCCATGGCACGCGCAAGTATTGCGCTGTGGCTTGTAACGCCGCCGACCTCGGTGACGATAGCGGCAACATTCTCTTTGTTGATCTGGCTCGTCATCGAAGGTGTGAAGTCCTTGGCAATCAGGACGGAACCCGCGGGCACCGCGCCTATGTCAATACTCTTAAGCCCTAAGAGGATGCGAAGCAGGCTGTCCTTTATATCTTTGACATCCGAGGCGCGCTGACGCATCATCTCATCGTCAACGCCCGCAAACATATCGTAGAACATCGTGCATACAGCGTCCGCTGACGCTTCGGCTGTCATACCGGCGTCGATATTGTCGTTCATCTGCGACTGCATGAAGGGGTCTTCAAGCATCGTCAGATGACCCTCGAGTATCGCCGCCTCTTTCTCGCCTGCTGAAGCTTTCAGGTTCTCGGCCATCTCCTTCGTCTCGGCGGTGAAATCCTCCATCGCCTTTTGAAGTCTGGCCTTCTGATCCTCGGCCGTGGTGTATTTCACCGCAGAATAATCGAGGCTTAAATCTTCAATTATTACGGCTTTACCTATGCCGTAGCCCTGTGAAGCACCTATGCCTTGTAACATAGTGTTCCTCCTTATTCTTCGCCGAAACCGTTTTCAATCATCTCGGCCGCTTCGGCAAGCATTGCCTCTTCGTCGTCGCCGGAGCACTCAACGGTGATCTCACTGCCGCATTTCATGCAGGCAGCCATGATGTTCATGATGCTCTTACCGTTGTTGTCCTTGCCGTTGAACTTAATGTTGATGTCTGACGAATACTTAGACATGGCCTTTACGAAGTCCTGAGCGGGACGCATGTGAAAGCCCATCTTGTTTTTAAGTACAAAATCCTGTGAAACCATAATAATATCTCCTATTCAGCAGTCTCAGCCGGTAATTCAGCCTTTGACTGATTCTTCTTGAGTATTGCGAGCATCAGAGCGCCTGCTACCGATCCCGCTACAAGCGAGATGAGATAGCCGAGCGGATGCGAAACAACGGCGAAGGTGAAGATACCGCCGTGAGGCGCGGGACATGCGCAGTTGAAGAGTGCGCAGACAGCGCCGGCAACACCTGAGCCGACCATGCATGAAGGAATTACGCGAAGCGGATCCGCGGCAGCGTAAGGAATTGCGCCCTCAGTGATGAAGCAGAGACCCATGAGATAGTTTACGGGACCGCTCTTGAGTTCCTGTGCGTTCCACTTTGCCTTGTTGAATGTTGTTGAGAGAGCTATCGCTATCGGAGGTACCATACCGCCGATCATAACGGCAGCCATGATCCATGTGTTGCCGTCAGCAATAGCAGCTGTGCCGAATACATAAGCCGCCTTGTTGAACGGGCCGCCCATGTCTGTCGCCATCATGGCAGCAAGTACTATTGAAAGCAGGAGTTTGCTCGAGCTTCCGAGGTTTGTAAGGAAGCTTGAAAGACCGAGGTTCAGGACACCTACAACAGGGTTGATGATGAGCATGAACAGACCTATGAGCAATGTACCGAAGAGCGGATAGATAAATACGGGTTTGATACCGTCCATTGCCTTCGGCATGAAGTTGAATGCCTTCTTCAAAACATTTACAAGAAGACCTGCAACGAAACCTGCGAGCAGCGCACCGAGGAAGCCGGAAACGGCCTGGTCATTGCCCGTAGGAAGGGCTAAAGTCGCGCCTGTGGTTGCCAGATAACCACCGACAATACCCGGAAGAAGACCCGGTCTGTCGGCAATTGACATGGAGATGTAGCCCGCGAGTATCGGAAGCATGAACGCAAACGCCGCTTTACCGATCCAGAAGACCACTGCCGCAACAGGGTTTGTGAAACCGAAGGTTCCGCCGACATCGGCGTTACCCGCGATTGTATCGATAAGGAAGCCGAGAGCTATAAGCACACCGCCGCCTACAACGAACGGAAGCATGTGGGATACACCGTTCATGAGGTGCTTGTAAATCTTGCGGCCGAAGCTCTCGTCATCACCGCCGGCAGCCTCTGCCGCCTCGTCACCTGTGCTGTGGTATACAGGAGCTTCCTTGTTCAAAATCTTGTTGATAAGTTCTTCAGGTTTGTTGATACCGTTTGAAACTGCTGTCTTGTAGACCGGCTTGCCGTCGAAACGTGCCATCTCGACATTTCTGTCTACGGCGCAGATGATGCCGTCGCAAGCCGCGATTTCTTCCTTGGTCAGGACGTTCTTCGAGCCGCCCGAACCGGCCGTCTCAACCTTAATCGTAACACCCATTTTCTCGGCTGCTTTCTCAAGCGCTTCAGCAGCCATGTAAGTGTGAGCGATGCCCGTAGGGCACGCAGTTACGGCAAGAATCTGGTATCCTTCCTTCGGAGCCTCTTCTTCTTTCGGCTCTTCCGGATACTTCTCAGCCTCAAAAGCATCTATGATTTCAAGATACTCTTTCGGTGACTTCGCGGCACGAAGTCTGTTGCAGAAATCCGCGTCCATAAGCATTACCATAAGGCGGGACAGGATTTCAAGATGAAGGTCACCGTCAAGCGGAGCCGCAATCATGAACAGTATGTCCGAAGCCTTTCCGTCAGGCGCGTCATAGTCAACACCCTCCGGTACGGTGATGGACGAAAGACCCGGTGTCTTTACGCTGTCACTCTTTGCGTGAGGTACGGCGATGCCTTCGCCGATAGCAGTTGAGCCCTGCTCCTCTCTCGCGAGAATTGCCTCTTTGTACGTGGCGGCGTCAGCGAGATTTCCGACACCGTCGTGGAGTGCCACCATCTTGTCGATGGCTTCCGCCTTAGAAGCAACGGAGATTCCGAGTTCAATTGCTTCCGGTTTGAGCAAATCAATGATTCTCATGTTTTTCCTCCTCTTTTTTGAAATTTATTAAAATCAATTTACGCACAATGTTTCAAATATGCGGTCGATATCCGCCTTGACCGCAAGGCCTTCGGAGAACGCGGTCGCGTTACCGCATGCTGCGCCAAGGTGCAGTGCCTCGGCATAGTCGCCCGTCTTCAAGTATCCGGCGACGAAGCCGGCCACCATGCTGTCGCCGCAGCCGACGCTGTTCACCAGGGTGCCGACCGCGTTGCCGATCTTGTAAACTTCACCGTTCTCATCAACAAGCAAAGCACCGTCCGCAGCCCTTGATACAAGTACATTTCGGGCACCCAGAGACTGCAGTTTCTTCGCATATTC
>JAFYJR010000139.1 GCA_017538005.1 Clostridia bacterium
AAAATAGTGTAAAAATAGTGAAATAATAGTGGAAATAATCTTCTCTTTGTTGTATAATAATTGTGATTGGAGGTGACGCTGAATGATCAAAGTATCCATAACTAATGAAATGTTAAGATACATTACTGAAATAGAAAAGAACAGATATAAGATCTCTTCAGTGAAACTTTCACATACTGATGTAAATAAACTCAGAAAGAATTCCAAAAAGAAAAGCTCTTATGCCTCAACCAAACTGGAGGGAAATCCGCTCTCGGAACAACAAGCTGACGAGGCTATAGAGAGCGACGAACGAAAACATTTTTTGAAACCGGAGCAGGAAGTGCGGAACTATTTTCTGGCACTCAATTACCTTGAGGAAAAAGCAAAGAAAAAAGAAAAGTTTTCAAAAGAGTTTATTCTGAATGTCCAAAAATATGTCGAAAAGGGCGGACCTAAAGAGAAAATCGGACTTCGCGGCCCAATGCCGCCTGGAGTTCTGTTTGCCGTTTATGATTCTCAAACAGGGAATCCTGATTATATACCTCCGGAGTATTCCGATGTGCCGGATTTGTTGGATGAATTGGTGGATTATGTAAATACCACTGATGATCATCCTCTTATTGTGGCAGCAGTGGTTCATTATCAGCTTGTAACAATCCATCCTTTTGAAGACGGCAACGGCAGAACGGCACGTCTTTTGTCGGGATATATTCTTGACCTTAATGGTTTTGGATTTAACGGAATCGGTTCTTTGGAAGAATATTTTGCTTATGATACAGAAGAGTACTATAATTCCATCCAAATGGGATTACCTGCGTTGTATTACTCGGGAAGAGATAATCCCCCGCATCCGGAAATATGGTTCAACTATTTTTTACGTATGGTTTTACTGTATTCAAACAAGGTCTGTGAATTGTCTGAAAGCTCAAGTATGGAGCGAATAGAGGGCAGTCTCTCATATTTGAAAGGAAAAGAGAAAGAACTTCTCGGGCTCCTTATAAAGAACTACAAGGGTGAGTTTACACCTATTGAAGTGAGCAAGGAAATGGGTGTAACAAATAAAACGGTTATAAACAGACTTGCAGCATTGGTTAAACATGGATTTGTAAAACCTAATCTGGTGAAAGAGCGCATTCGCTCATACGAATTGAGTGAGTTCTCGATAGAACATGAAAAGGAAATTATTAAAGCGTTAAGATGAAAGCGGCGGATTTTTATATTCTTATTTTTTTAATCTTATGGTATAATTAAGTGTATTTTATAAATTGCTGTTGGAGGTTTGTTATGCTTAAGGATTCTAAGGTCTACATGGCCAAGTCGTTTGAGGGCGAGGAGCTCTATATTCTGCCTAAGATGGCGAACAGACACGGATTGATTGCCGGCGCCACAGGTACAGGTAAGACGATAACGATGAAGGTTATGGCTGAGTCGTTTTCGGATATGGGTGTGCCCGTATTCTTCTCGGATGTCAAGGGCGACCTGACCGGTATGCTTGTTCCGGGAACGGGTATGGATGTCCGTGCCAAAGAGAAGTTTGATATTGACGGTTTTGAGCAGAAGGGTTATCCGACAAGATTCTGGGATATCTTTGGTGAGCAGGGACATCCTGTACGCGTAACTGTCTCGGATATGGGACCTATTCTTCTCTCCCGTCTTCTCGGTCTTTCCGATGTTCAGGAAGGCGTTTTAAACATCGTTTTCAAGGTAGCTGATGACCAGGGACTTCTGCTTTATGACCTGAAGGACCTTCGCGCCATGCTTCAGTATGTCGCTGAGAACGCTCAGGAGTACACGCTTATGTACGGTACCGTACAGGATACTTCCGTAGGCGCCATCCAGAGAGCTCTTCTTGCTTTTGAGCAGGAGGGCGGAGAAGGCGTATTCGGTCTTCCGATGCTCGACATCAAGGATTGGATGAGAACGGATACTGACGGCAGAGGCTTTATCAATATCCTTGAATCCTCCAAGCTTATCAACAGCCCCACGGTTTATGCTTCATTCCTCCTCTGGATGATGAATGAACTCTTTGAGAATCTTCCTGAGGTCGGCGACCTCGACAAGCCCCGTATGATATTCTTCTTCGACGAGGCACATCTTCTCTTCGCCGACGCTCCGAAGGCGCTTGTTCAGAAGATTGTTCAGGTAGTTAAACTCATCCGTTCAAAGGGTGTAGGTATATACTTTGTTACACAGTCTCCGTCTGACATTCCCGGTGACGTTCTCGCACAGCTCAACAACCGCGTACAGCACGGTCTTCGCGCTTATACTCCCGCAGAGCTTAAGGGCGTTAAAGCGGCTGCTGACGCGTTCCGCGCAAACCCCGCGTTTAACTCCGAAGAGGCTCTTCAGGAGATCGGTGTGGGCGAAGCCCTCGTATCCTTCCTTGATGAGTCCGGCGCGCCGATGATAGTACAGAAGGCAAAGATTTTGCCTCCTGCTTCACTTATGGGCGCCGCCGATCCTCAGCTTGTTCAGAATGCGATAGTTACTTCTGAATTTGATCTTAAGTATCGCGCAACTGAGGATCCTGAGTCTGCATATGAGATTATTATGAAGGCCCGTGATGAACTTGCGGCATTAAAGGAGAAAGAGGCTGCCGAGGCTGAGCAGGCCAAGATAGCCGAGGCGGAGGCCAAGGCTGCCGAGAAGCAGGCCGCAGCGGAGGCGAAGGCCGCTGAGAAGCAGGCTCTGGCCGAAGAGAAGGCTGCCGCGAAGCAGGCTGCCATAGAAGAAAAAGCTGCGGCAAGAAAGGCCGAGCTTGAAGCGAAGGCCGCTGAAAAGGCTGCCGCTCAGAAGAAAAAGACATTCGAAAGAGCTGCCTCAAACGCCGCGTCTTCAGTTGCCCGCTCTCTTGCGACAAACATGGTTAATGCCGCCACAGGTACGGGTACTGTCAAGTCCGCTGACAAGATTGCCAAGCAGGCTGCTTCAACCGCTCTGTCATCAGTAATGAGAACAGGCGCAACCTCTGTTGTCAGAGGATTGTTCGGTACAAGAAAATGATAACTTTCAGTTTTGTAAGTTTTGCTTTACTGCTGGGAGTGGGACTTGCGATGGACGCCTTCTCGGTGTCCGTCGCAAATGGTTTACGGGAGCCTTCAATGAGTCTCGGAAAGGGGCTCGGCATTGCCGGAACCTTCGGCTTCTTCCAGGCGCTTATGCCTATGCTCGGATGGATTTGCGTACACACTCTGGTTGAGAAGTTTGCTTCGTTTTCATCTTTGCTGCCGTGGATATCTTTCCTTTTACTTGCCTACATAGGCGGGGAGATGCTGTGGAACGGTATCAAGGCAAAAAAGCAGGGTGTACATGTTGATGATTTCAGTCTCACGCTGAAGGCTCTGTTTATGCAGGGTATCGCGACTTCCATTGACGCTATGTCCGTGGGATTCACGATAGGTGAGTACAAGTGGTTTGCGGCTCTTGTCTGCGCACTGATTATCGGTGTTGTCACTTTTATCATTTCTTTTCTGGGTGTACATTTTGGCCGTAAGATCGGTACTAAACTCACCTGGCAGGCAGATGTGCTCGGCGGTGTGATACTTATAGGTATCGGTATTAAGATTTTGATTTCCGGAGTTTTGAACTGATGGATATTGTTATTCCGATTTTATTGTTTCTGGTAGGTTTTGCCCTTCTGATTTTCGGAGGCGACTGGTTCGTTGACGGAGCGGTTGCCATAGCGAAGAAGTGGCATATTCCTGATCTTCTTATAGGCGCTACGGTTGTGTCTATCGGTACAACCTTGCCCGAGGTTATGGTTTCCGCGGGCGCGGCTGTTGCCGGCCACTCAGAGATTGCCTACGGCAATGCTCTGGGTTCCATTATCTGCAACACCGCGCTGATCTCGGCGATAACTATAACCTTTGCGCCGGGGCTCACTGACAAGAAGAGCCTGCGGGTACCTGCGGCATTCTTCTTTACGGCTCTTGTTATTTACGCCGGTGTCGC
>JAFYJR010000140.1 GCA_017538005.1 Clostridia bacterium
CGCTCCGTCCGGACGGAGTATATGTCGTGGCCGTGCGCAGCACCGGCGCGGAGTATCCGCTGCTCTTCGGCCCCGACATTATCGGTACGGACGAGAGCCGGTGCAGCATTCCTTTCGCCGGCAACAGGGAAATGGAGGCGGCGCACGCGAGCATAACTCTTGCCAAGGGAAAATATTACCTGGCGGATCTGAATTCAAAGAGCGGGACACTTTTAAACGGGGAGCCTGTCGAACCGGGCAAGACCTATGAACTGTGCTCCGCCGACCTCATTTCCATAGCCGGCGAAGAGCTGGTGTTTTCCCGCAGAAGCTAGTAAAATCGGCACTCTGAAAAAGAGTGCCAATTTTTTTAAAAAATGTGTTGACATTGGTACTTTTCGGTGGTACATTATATGTGAAATTAGCACTCGGAAGTGCAGAGTGCTAAAATCTGACACTCGGGGTGACAACGAATGCTTCCACAAAGACGCCAAAGAATACTGGCGGCTATCGTTGAACAGTATATCGAGACCGGAGAGCCTGTAGGCTCCAAGGCTTTGCAAAACCTGCCCGGCCTTGACGTATCGTCTGCCACTATCCGAAACGAGATGGCCGAGCTTACGGCCCAGGGTTTCATAACCCAGCCTCACACCTCGGCCGGCCGTGTTCCCACGCAGGCAGGTTACCGCTACTATGTCGACAACCTCATGCAGCCGGCGGAACTCGGTGAGAGTGACCGCAGACGTATTGAGTCCGGTCTCGACTACAGGTCAGGCGACCCGGAGCAGCTTCTGCAGACAGCCGGAGAGGCGCTGGTTGATTTTACGAACTTTGCGGCCATTTCCACAACACCCGCTGACGAGCACGCGGTTATAAAAAACATTGAAATGGTCCCCGTCAGTCCGAAAATGGCCATGATTGTTCTTCTTACCTCGACGGGTATTTTAAAGAGCAAGGCCTGCAGGACGGATGTCCCGATAACGGTTGACCTCCAGGACGCTTTCGCTGACATAGTGCGCCGAAACTTTTTCGGCATACCGCTCTCAGATGTCAACACGGTCATGATCCAGACTCTTGTCGCGGGACTCGGCGCGAAAGCGCTCTCCATGTCTCCGCTCTTCGTAACCATAGCGGACCTGGTTGAGGCGGCCTCCGTCTCGGAGATAAACCTCTCCGGCCAGTCAAACCTCTTAGGTTACAAGGAGTACAACGACAACGCGGGACAGCTTCTGGACTTCCTTCACAGGGAAGAGCCGCTCGGTATGCTGGTCTCGTCAGGCGACAGCGACACGGGTATCGAGATCCGTATAGGATCTGAAAACAGATACAAAGAGCTTGAGAACTCAAGCATGATTATCTCGAAGTACAAAATCGGCGACAACGCCACAGGCGCGATAGGAATTATCGGCCCGACCAGAATGAATTATTCCAAGCTCGTTCCGAGCATCAAATATCTCACTGACATAATAAGCAAATTCCTGTCAGATGTTTATGAGGAGGAAAGCTCAAGTGACGAAGAAGAAAGTTGAAATTGAAACTCCCGAAGAGGAGATAAAAGAAGAGGAGCAGCAGGAAGAAAAGGCAGAGGAACAGACTGCCGAAGAAAAACTCAGCGCAGAACTTGCTGCCCAGAAGGAAGCTTATCTTCGCCTTGCCGCAGAGTATGACAACTTCAGGAAACGTACGGTAAAGGAGAAGGAGGAATCCTTCACAAACGCGAAATCCACTGTTTTCGCGGATCTGCTTCCGGTACTCGACAACTTCGACCGGGCTCTTGCCACAGAAGACGCAAGCCTGGAAGATTTCAAGAAAGGCGTCGAGATGACCTACACTCAGTTCTCTGAAGTGTTTAAGAACTACGGAGTTGAGACATTCGGTGAGCCGGGAGATCAGTTTGACCCCAACATCCACAATGCAGTTATGCACGAGGATGATGAGTCCCTTGAGGCAAACGTCGTAAAAGAGGTTTTCCAGAAGGGTTATAAAATTAAGGATAAAATACTGCGACCTGCAATGGTTAAGGTTGCAAACTGACAATATGGAGGTAAAGAATTATGGCAAAAATAGTAGGTATTGACCTTGGTACAACAAACTCATGCGTATCCGTCATTGAAGGCGGTGAAGCAGTTGTTATCGCCAACGCTGAAGGCTCAAGAACAACTCCCTCGGTTGTAGCTTTCGGTAAAGACGGCGAGCGTATGGTAGGCCAGGTTGCATAGCGCCAGGCTATCACAAATCCCGACAGAACGGTATCTTCAATCAAACGTCAGATGGGTTCTGACTACAAAGTAAACATTGACGGCAAGAAGTACACTCCGCAGGAGATCTCCGCTATGATCCTTCAGAAACTGAAGGCAGACGCAGAGGCTTATCTCGGCGATAAGGTAACAGAGGCTGTCATAACCGTTCCCGCATACTTCACTGACGCTCAGCGTCAGGCGACAAAGGACGCAGGTAAAATCGCGGGCCTTGATGTCAAGAGAATTATAAACGAGCCCACAGCCGCGGCGCTTGCTTACGGCATCGACAAGGGCGAAGACCAGAAGATTATGGTTTACGACCTCGGCGGCGGCACATTCGATGTATCCATCATCGAAATGGGCGACGGCGTACAGGAAGTTCTTGCCACGGCCGGTAACAACCGTCTCGGCGGCGATGACTTCGACCAGAGAATCATCGACTGGATGGCCGATGAGTTCAAGAAGGCTGAAGGCATCGACCTCAAGGGCGATAAGATGGCTATGCAGCGTCTTAAGGAAGCTGCCGAGAAGGCGAAGATTGAGCTTTCAGGTGTAACTACATCGAACATCTCACTTCCTTTCATCACAGCGGACGCTAACGGCCCGAAGCATCTTGAGATGACTCTCACACGCGCTAAGTTCAACGAACTCACTGCAGACCTGGTTGAGAGCACAATGGGTCCTGTCCGTCAGGCCATGTCCGACTCCGGTCTCAAGACAAGCGAGATAGACAAGGTTCTCATGGTCGGCGGTTCTTCAAGAATCCCGGCAGTTCAGGAAGCTGTTCAGAAGTTCATCGGTAAGGAACCTTTCAAGGGCATCAACCCCGATGAGTGCGTAGCCATGGGCGCTGCTCTCCAGGGTGGCGTTTTAGGCGGCGATGTAAAGGGTCTCCTTCTTCTTGATGTAACCCCGCTGTCACTCGGTATCGAGACACTCGGCGGTATCTCAACGAAGATCATCGAGCGTAACACAACCATCCCGACAAAGAAGAGCCAGATCTTCTCAACGGCAGCTGACAACCAGACATCCGTTGAAGTAAACGTTCTTCAGGGCGAGCGTGAATTCGCAAAGGATAACAAGCAGATAGGCCTCTTCCATCTCGACGGCATCCTTCCGGCACGCCGCGGTACACCTCAGATTGAGGTAACATTCGACATAGACGCGAACGGTATCGTTCATGTATCCGCGAAGGACCTCGGCACAGGTAAGGAACAGTCCATCTCCATCACCGCTTCTTCCAACATGTCCAAGGAAGACATAGAGAAGGCAGTTCAGGAAGCCGAGAAGTTCGCAGAGGAAGACAAGCAGCGTCGTGAGGATGTTGATACAAGAAACGCTGCGGACCAGATGGTATTCCAGTGCGAGAAGATTCTCCAGGATGAGGGCGACAAGTTTGAAGCATCTGACAAGGAAGAGCTTGAGAAACTTATCGACAACCTCAAGGAGGCTCTCAAGGGTGAGGACATGAACCTCATCAAGAACCGTCAGGAGGAACTCCAGAAGAAGTTCTACGACATCTCCGAGAAACTCTACAAGGCAAATGCCCCTCAGGGTGATCCGTCAGCTGCGGGCTTTGATCCCAGCCAGTTTACCGGCGGAGCTGCACCTGATGACGGCGCGGCAGATGTTGAATTCACTGACGTAGACTAAAAGGAATTAATTTCAGATGGCTGATAAGAGAGATTTTTATGAAGTCCTCGGCGTGGACAAGTCCGCGTCGGAAGACGAGATAAAAAAAGCATACAGGAAAAAGGCCAAGCAGTATCACCCGGACCTCAATCCGGGTGATGCCGAAGCTGAGAAGCACTTCAAGGAAGTGAACGAAGCATACGAGATTCTGTCGGATCCCGACAAGAAGTCCCGTTATGACCGCTTCGGTCATGCCGGTGTTGATCCCAACGGCTTCGGCGGCGGCGCCGGCGGTGCCGGCGGCTACGCCGATTTCGGTGATCTCGGCGATATCTTCTCGAGTATATTCGGCAGTGGCTTTGGCGGCGGCTTCGGCGGTTTCGGAGGCTTTGGCGGCGGTGGCCGCTCAGCCAATCCCAACGCACCTCGCCGCGGCTCCAATATAGAAGCCCGCGTCAACCTCACATTTGAGGAGGCCGCCAAAGGCTGCAAGAAGACCATAGACTTCCTGCGCATTGAACCCTGTGATGTCTGTCACGGTTCAGGCTGCAAGGAGGGAACAGGTACGGAGACCTGTCCGGACTGTCACGGTTCGGGTCAGGTAACCACACAGTCCCGTACTGTTTTCGGTGTCTTCCAGTCAACCAAGGCCTGCCCGAAGTGCGGCGGTAAGGGTAAGATTGTCAAGGATCCCTGTACCCGATGCAAGGGTGTCGGCATGATACGAAAGACCGCCACTATGGAGGTCAAGGTACCTGCCGGTATCGATGTGGGCAATGCCTTCACAATCCGCGGCCAGGGTAACTACGGCGCGAACGGCGGACCTCAGGGTGACCTCTATGTCATCCCGAACATCAAACCTCACCCGATCTTCGAGCGTGACGGCTATGATGTTTTCTGCAATGTCCGCGTGACCTACTCCATGGCCGTTTTAGGCGCCGAGATTTATGTTCCGACGCTCGACGGAAAGGTCAAATACAATATGCCTGCCGGCACACAGTCCGGCACGCGTTTCAGACTCCGCGAGCGCGGCATAGTAAATGTCAACAACCCCAACATCCGCGGCGACCAGTATGTTACGGTCATAGTTGATGTTCCGAAGAAGGTAACTGCGCATCAGAAAGAACTTCTTCAGCAGTTTGACGCGGAATACATCGACAAGCCGAAAAACGACGCCACGGGCTATTCTGAATCAGCCAACAGAAAGAAAACAATATTCGAAAAAATGAAAGATGCTTTTGACGATACATAATTTTGTGGTATAATAGTTCCATCTTAAAAAATAAGGAGGAAACAATTATGTTCCCAGGATTCGGTTTTATTTTCACAATTTTAGGCGGTATTATTGCAGGCTGGCTTGCAGAGAAAATCATGAAAGTTGATATGCCTCTCTGGCAGAATCTTCTCTACGGCCTCGGCGGTTCAGCTCTCGGTTCAATCTTCCTTCTGATAATCGGTAAGGTTACCGGCAAGGGCTTTGCTGCTCCCGGCAGCTTCATTCCTGCAATTCTCATCGCTCTTGTAGGCGCATGCCTCATCATCTTCGTTGTAGGCAAAATCAAGGAAAAGAAAGCATAAACATTTTCAGGAAAAGACCGACCTGAGTTTCAGGTCGGTTTTTCACTAACTTTTGGAGGTCTTCTATGACCATACTTTGTACGGGCGGAGCCGGATACATCGGCAGCCATACCTGTGTTGAACTTTTAAATGAGGGATATGACGTTGTCGTTTTGGACAACCTTTCAAACTCATCGAAAGTTGCCCTTGACCGGGTGGAGGAAATCACAGGCAAGAAGATAAAGTTCTATGAGGCGGACATCCTTGATGTCGACGCCATGGAAAAGATATTCTCAGAGGAAAAAATAGACGCGGTCATCCACTTCGCCGGGCTTAAAGCTGTCGGCGAGTCTGTTGAAAAGCCGCTTGAATATTATCACAACAATATCACCGGCACACTTAATCTGTGTGGTGTTATGCGCGCTCACGGAGTGAAGAATATCATCTTTTCTTCGTCCGCCACGGTTTACGGTGATCCTGCTTTCATTCCGATTACCGAGGACTGTCCGAAGGGTTCACCGACAAATCCGTACGGCTGGACGAAGTCGATGATAGAGCAGATTCTGATGGATCTGCAGAAGGCGGATCCCGAATGGAATGTTGTTATACTCCGTTATTTTAATCCCATAGGAGCTCACGAGAGCGGCCTTATAGGCGAGGACCCGAAGGGAATTCCCAACAACCTCGTGCCCTACATTGCCCAGGTGGCGATAGGCAAGAGAGCGGCGCTTGGTGTATTTGGTAACGACTATGACACACCTGACGGTACGGGCGTGCGGGACTACATACATGTAGTCGACCTTGCCCGTGGCCATGTCAAGGCGCTCAAAAAGCTTGAGCCGGGCTCAGGCGTAAGTATTTACAACCTCGGCACGGGCAACGGCTACAGCGTGTTCGATGTCCTGCACGCCTATGAAAAGGCCTGCGGCAAAGAGATTCCGTATGAAATTAAATTCCGCCGCGCGGGCGACATAGCGACCTGCTACTGCAATGCGGATAAAGCGAAGAACGAACTCGGCTGGGTCGCGGAACTCGGGCTTGATGATATGTGCGCTTCATCCTGGAACTGGCAGTCGAAGAATCCCGACGGATATAACTCATAAGAGGTAACTATGGCTTTTAACGCTGATCTTCATGTGCATCTCGCACTTCCCGAAAAAGAGCTCACTGATGAGCAGATAAAAGAAAAACTCTCGCGTTTCAAGGACGCGGGAGTGACCTTTTTGCGCGACGGCGGTGACGCGTACGGCGTATCTCTTCGCGCGAAATCCATTGCCGAAGAACTCGGGATTGATTACCGTACGCCCGTGTTTGCGATATACAAAGAGGGCAGGTACGGTTCTTTCCTGGGAAAGTCCTTCGGCACTTTTGATGAGTACAAAGCTTTAGTCGACGAGGCCGAAGCCTCCGGCGCGGACTTTATAAAACTGATTCTTTCAGGTGTTGTCGATCTGAAGAGCGGGGAGAATGATTTTGAACCGTTCTTTACTTCCGAGGAAGTGTCTTCCATGGTCGGCTACGCCCACGGTAAAGGCTTTTCTGTCATGGCACATGTCAACGGCGCCGAAAACATCAAAATGGCGCTCTCAGCCGGTGTGGATACAATAGAGCACGGATACTTTATGGACGAACAGTGTGCCGATATGCTGGCGAGTTCGGATGTCGTCTGGGTGCCGACCATAGCCGCGGTGGCCGCGTTTGTCGGCAATAAGGAGTACGATCAGGCGGCTCTCGCGAAAATCCTTGCAGATCACGCAAAGATGATAAAGAAGGTCTGGTACATAGGAGGCATGATCGGACTCGGTACCGACAACGCGGAC
>JAFYJR010000141.1 GCA_017538005.1 Clostridia bacterium
CGGCATACCTATGTCGATTGCGGCGAGGACATATTCTTCAGGTGTGTTCTTTCCGTCACAGAAGACAGTATGTGTGTGGAAGTTGTTCATATATTTCATGGTATTATTCTATAATAAAAGGCCCCCTTATACAAGGGGGCCGATTTATTTTGCGAAACTGGGCTTACGCCTCTCTTTCGCTGTAATGATGAGCCTCTTCAAGCATCATATCCTTGACTTTCATAAGTCGTGTTGTGGTAGCACGGTCATTCTCGTCAAGTTTCATGCGGATGTACTTTATGGTCTCCTCATACTGAGGAATAAGTACATGCTCGAGCGCGTTAACGCGGCGTCTGGTTTTCTCAATCTCGGCAGCCATGAGCTGACAGGATTTTTCAACCTCAGCGAGTCGGAGCATTAGAGGCATGATGTCGGATAATGCCTTAACAGCGTCATCCAGATCACTTGAAGTGAATGCATAACCGTATGAGTAAATATCGTTTGCATCCGCGGTCTTGAACTTGGTTTCAAAGACCGGGATCATAACGCTCATGACATTCTTTTCGGTTATCTCAAGGCTCATCTCCTGCATGGGAAGCATGAGTGCAACATTAAGAGCTTCGTCGGACATTACGGAACGGGCAACTGACATATGGGCATTGGCTGCCTCTATACCCTTTTCGACCTCTCGGCGAATCTCCTTGTTCTCACGAACAAGTTCGATAAACTGACGCATAAGTTCGTCACGCTTATCTTTTAAGAGCTTATGGCCTTTTCTGGCGGTCTTAAGCTTGTTCTTAATGTTGGTGAGCTCCATGCGGGTAGGGTTTACATTGAGTCTTGCCACAAGGCTTCACCTACTTTACTTTTTGTCATAGTACTCATCGAGTAATGCATCGGAAATACGCTTGAGTTCTGCACGAGGCAGGATACGAAGGAGTTCCCAACCGAGGTCGAGAGTCTCTTCTATCGAGCGGTTTGTCTGATAGCCCTGTGAAACGTAACGCTTCTCGAACTCATCAGCGAACTTAGCGTAAAGAAGGTCAATGTCAGTCAGGGCTGCCTCACCGAGGATCGTCATAAGTTCCTTGGCGTCCTTACCGCGTGAGTAAGCAGCGAAGAGCTGGTTCATTGTGTTGGAGTGGTCTTTACGTGTCTTGCCTTCGCCTGTACCTTTATCCTTAAGACGGGAAAGGGATGGTAAAACGTCTACCGGAGGCTGGATACCGCGACGGTCGAGGTCACGTGAAAGCATTATCTGACCCTCTGTGATGTAACCTGTAAGGTCAGGGATCGGGTGAGTCTTGTCGTCCTCGGGCATTGAGAGGATGGGGATCATGGTGATGGAGCCATCCTTACCCTTCTGACGGCCTGCGCGCTCATACATTGTTGCAAGGTCGGTGTAGAGGTAACCAGGATATCCACGACGACCCGGAACTTCTTTACGCGCGGCGGAGATCTCACGAAGAGCGTCTGCGTAGTTTGTAATGTCGGTCATGATGACAAGAACGTGCATGCCCTTCTCGAAAGCGAGATACTCGGCTGTTGTAAGAGCCATCTTAGGAGTGGCTATACGCTCAACAGCGGGGTCGTTTGCGAGGTTGGAGAACATGACTGTTCTGTCAATAGCGCCTGTCTCACGGAAGGACTCTACGAAGAAGTTCTGCTCTTCGAAAGTGATACCGAGAGCGGCGAATACAACGGCGAACTGCTCGTCCTTACCGCGAACCTTTGCCTGACGGGCAATCTGAGCGGCAAGTTCGGCGTGCGGAAGACCCGAGCCGGAGAAGATGGGAAGCTTCTGGCCACGAACAAGAGTGTTAAGTCCGTCGATAGCCGAAACACCTGTCTGAATGAACTCGGACGGGAACGCACGGGCTGCAGGGTTCATGGGTGCGCCGTTTACGTCAAGTCTTTTATCGGGAATGATTTCGGGACCGCCGTCAATGGGATTGCCGAGACCGTCAAATACACGGCCGAGCATATCCGTTGAAACGCCGATTTCCATCTGACGTCCCGAGAAACGAACCTTGGAGTCGGAGAGGTTAATACCGGTTGAACTCTCGAAGAGCTGTACAACGGCATTGGAACCATCAACTTCAAGAACTCTGCAACGACGACGGTCGCCGTTTGCAAGCTCTATCTCGCCAAGTTCGTTGTAAGTAACGTTTTCAACGTCACGAACGATCATAAGAGGACCTGCTACCTCTTGTATGGTTCTATACTCTTTTGGCATTAATAGTCCTCCTCCTTGTTGAGAGCGTCAGCAAGCTCGGAGTTGAGTCTTGCGTCGATCTTCTCGAATTCTGCATCAATGTCATCTTCCTTGATGTACTTGAAACGACCGATGGCCTCGCGTACGGGAAGGTCAATGATGTCTTTGATATCGGCACCCTTGGAAAGAGCATCAGCAGAACGCTCGTAGAAGCTTACAACGAGAGTCATCATGTAATGCATCTTCTTGGGTGAGGAGTATGTGTCTACCTGGTCGAAAGCTACCTGATGAAGGAAGTCCTCACGGATTGAACGGGCCGCTTCCATCTTCAGACGGTCAGGATCTGAAAGAGCATCCATACCGACCATCTTAACGATTTCGTCGAGCTCAGCTTCCTCTGAGAGGAGTGTCATCATCTTTGTACGAAGCTCTGTCCAGTCTTCCGCTACTTCGGCATTGAACCACTTACCGAGTTTATCCGCATAGAGTGAATAAGAAGTAAGCCAGTTGATAGCCGGGAAGTGTCTCTTGTAAGCAAGAGCAGCGTCAAGACCCCAGTAAACTTTAACGATACGAAGAGTAGCCTGTGATACGGGCTCGGAAATATCACCGCCCGGAGGGGAAACGGCGCCGATTGCCGAGAGGGCACCTTCGCGCTCGTCTGAACCGAGGGAGATAACACGACCTGCGCGCTCATAGAACTGAGCGATACGGGAACCGAGGTATGCAGGGTAACCTTCTTCACCGGGCATTTCCTCAAGACGGCCGGACATCTCACGAAGAGCCTCAGCCCAACGGGATGTGGAGTCAGCCATGAGAGCTACTGAGTAACCCATGTCACGGAAGTACTCGGCTATTGTGATACCTGTGTAAACTGACGCCTCACGGGCGGCAACAGGCATGTCTGATGTGTTTGCGATAAGAACGGTACGCTCCATGAGTGACTTACCGGTATGAGGGTCGATAAGTTCGGGGAACTCAAGAAGAACGTCGGTCATCTCGTTACCACGCTCGCCGCAACCGATGTAAACAACGATTTCGGCGTCAGCCCATTTGGCGAGCTGGTGCTGTGTAACTGTCTTACCTGAACCGAAGGGTCCGGGGATGGCCGCGCAGCCGCCCTTAGCAAGCGGGAAGAGCGCGTCAACAACACGCTGACCTGTAACGAGCGGGATTGTCGGGTCGAGTTTCTTGGCATAGGGGCGGCCTACACGAACGGGCCACTTCTGCATAAGTCCGATTTCCTCGCCGTTGTCAAGGGTGGCAACTATCTCTGTTACGGTGAAGTCGCCTTCCTTGATGGATTTGATAACGCCGCCTTTTGAACGGGGCGGAACCATGATTCTGTGCTCAACAACCTCTGTCTCCTGAACGGTACCGATGATATCGCCGGGAACAACGGTGTCGCCCTCTGCCACCTTGGGTACGAAGTGCCATTTCTTTTCACGGTCAAGAGAAGGAACTTCGATACCGCGACGAAGGTTATTGCCTGTCTCGGCCATAATCTTCTCCAGAGGTCTCTGGATACCGTCGTAGATTGTTGTAATGAGACCGGGACCAAGTTCTACTGAAAGGGGCTCGCCGGTTGATTCGACGGCTGTGCCCGTTCCGAGACCTGAAGTCTCCTCGTAAACCTGGATAGAAGCACGGTCTTCATGCATTTCGATTATTTCACCAATAAGTCTCTCATCACTGACACGAACAACGTCGTACATGTTAGCGTCACGCATGCCATCGGCAATAACAAGTGGTCCGGAGACTTTGGTAATAGTACCTTTACTCATTTTTCTATCACTTGCCTTTCTGTTTACGGCTAAAATTTGAAGTTACGCTTACGCGTCTGAAAGTATATCTGAGCCAACTGCCTGTTCAACAGACTTGCTGACGTTTCTCATGCCAAGACCCGTATTTCCCTGGACGCCCGGAATGGGAATGATTGCCGGTGTGGGCAAATCACGATAACGGTCGAGTTCGCTCTCTATAGACGTTGCAAGCTGTTCGGTGATGAAGATTACTCCGTAATCGCCTTCAACCATTCTTCTGAGCTGATGAATGGCCTCCTGGGGCTCTTCTATGGGGTAAATCTCAAGACCTATTGAAGCAAAGCCGTAAATACTGGACTTTTCTCCCATTGCTGCGATTTTATACATAAAGCGATCTCACCCTCTCTCTTATAACATCTGCGGGAAGATTGTTTATCTTGGCTGAAAGAATTATACGAACGGTTTTGATTTCCGCGTCACGCGCTACATAGTAAGCGACGATGGGAGCGATACCGAAAGCGGTATAGCGCGCCTCGTTGACGCATTCCATGAGGATGTCGTCGCACCATTTCTCAAAGAGAGATGTGCTCTCTTTGAACTTCTCACCCGCGACGGCATACTTGGTGTCCTCAAGATAACGGAGAACAGCCTCTACGCCCTCGAGAGAAGACTCGACGAGTTTGTCCTTTGAAATGCTGTCGCATTCACAGAGTGAGCGGGAAACGAAGTCTTTCGACTTACCGGTGTTCGCGCAGCGAAGGGCCGTTTTGATGTTTGCCGTTGCGCACATACGCTCGGCAAGTTCCGCCAGAACCGAGCTGCCCGATTTTATGCCGAGATACTTGATCCTCTCGAGGGTAGCTTTGTCTATGATGGCGTCTGCGAGCTGTCCGTTTGCCGTGGCGGTAAGCACTTCATATGCCTCTTCCGCGGGTCCCTGCATGAAGTCAGGGAGGTCACGCCATGCGCGCTCGTCAACAGCCTTCTTTATCTCCTCTGTGTTGTAGACAGTAGACTGAACGTATAAATCTTTCGCGTCATGCTGTGTAACAATGCTCTTGAGTGCCGCTTTGAGGTTCTGCATATCGTTCTTGACGATGAGCAGGTCGAGTTCATGGATATCATCCAGAATCTCAACAAGGAAATCCCATGTCTTCGCGAAGTAGTTTTCAAGATAACTTGCGTAGTCGTAGATGTCCTTGATTTCACCCCAGCCCGAGTCTGAGAGCTTGTGCATGGTGGTCTTGTAATCACCGGCAACGATAAGCTGCTCGACATCGGCCGCACTTAAAAGCGAAAGCTCATTTGCCCTCACACGCGCTACTGCATAAGTGTAATCATAATCGCGATTCATAACTCGCGTCCTCCTTTTGCAATGTAGTGTTCAGGCAAAAATTATACTGTTGAGCTCATCTTTGATGGCATCTCTTGATTCTTCAATGAGAGCATCAAAGCTGCAGTTAATTTCAATATCTCCGTAAACGAGAATAAAGCCGTCAGAGATATCGGCCGGATCCTTGGAAACGGTTATCTTGGAACCTTTCTCAAGGCCGTCGTTGATTTTCTTGTCAAAGTCCTTGGGAAGTCTTCCAAGGTCTTTCTTTGAGAGCTGCATAACTCCCTCTCCGCCCTGCGCGTATTTCTTTACGAGAGCGTAGAGTGCTGCAAAATACTCGTCGTCGGGCATTGTACCCAACTTCTTGAAGGCGATATCAATGGCCTTTTCGATAATCTCGCCCTTGGTCGCAAGAAGAAGTTTCTTGCCCTCGAGCTCGGCGCCTGACTCAGCCATGTCAACAAGGGCTTTCGCCTCTTTGTTGGCGGCTTCGACAACGGCGGCCTTATCGTTTTCGGCCTGCTCCGCGGCAGCATTCTTTATCTTGTCAGCCTCAGACTGAGCGTCAAAGATGATGCCGTCACATTTTGCAGCAGAGTCTTGTGCAATTCTTTCAATGATTTTTTCTAACCCTGCCATTGATAAACCTCCTAATCAGTATTGTGTGTCAACTGTTATTAGCCAACCTTACCGATGAGAAGGATAGAGATAAGAAGCGCAAGGATAGCGTATGTCTCAACCATCGCGGCGAAGATGATACCCTTACCGCTCTGCTCGGGTTTCTTTGCAACAAGTGAGCAACCGGCAGCTGCAACGCGGCCCTGGTTCTTACCTGAGAAGTAACCGACGATAGCGATCGGAAGAGAAGCAAAGAGAAGCATAGCGCCTGATGCGAGATCGAGGCCGCCTACTTTACCCATAACCATGATGGCTGCAAGAAGGCCATAGAGGCCCTGTGTACCGGGAAGGATCTGGAGAATAAGAACCTTACCGAACTTACCGGGATCTTCTGAAACAACGCCGGCAGCGGCTTCACCAACAGTGCCGACACCCTTGGCTGAACCCATACCTGCGATAATAGCTGCAAGAGCAGCACCGAGAATTGCTAAAGCGTCTCCGCCAAAAGACTGAACTATCTGGAACATAACTATATTTCCTCCTTAAATTTAAATGACTTTGATTTAACCTGCAAAGGTGTGAACGGTGTTCCGCCACCTTCGTAGAACTTCGCATACAGCTCGACGTACTGAAGTCGGTTTGTATGTACGTATGTACCAATCAGGTTGATAGCAATGTTTATTACATGGCCAAACAAGAAGATTACTACAAAGAGAATCGGATTGCCCGGCATCGAAGCGAGCTGGTTGATAACCGAAGCGATGATGCCCGTGCAAAGTCCGAGCGCAAGAAGACGCGCATACGAGAGTATGTCGCCGAGGGCGCCGGATGCCGCGTTATAGAGCGCGTAGAGACCTGCGCCTATGCCGCCGGCAACCTTGCCGAACTTCTGCCTGTTCTTTATTGCTTCAAGAGCGGGAGCCAGTACCGTTAAAGCAGCTCCGGCTGCGAGAACGTAAATCAGCGGTTGACCGCATGTTTCAAAGAACGCGACAAATCCTCTGCAGACCGCCTGAACAGCTTTGTGTTTGACCGTGGGGTCAACCGCGTAGTTTCTCAGAGCAACGCCTGAGATCTGGCTGTCGATGAGAGGAAGGAAACCGAGGAAGATGAGGATCATCGGAACATTCTCGACAATCGCCTCAAACTTCGTGCCGTGTTTCCACATGTTGTAGATGTTGATGCAAAGACCGTATACGAGGTGAATTACACCGATTATCAGACAGAACATGAGGAAGACGACTGTGGCGTCACTCGTTTCCATTGCTTCGAAGAAGCTGCGTTTTGACATGGGGTTCGCGCCGCCGGCCTTGAGGCCGTTTGCGAGGTATGCGGGAAGGTCGCCAAACCAACCGTTTAATACGATACCCCAGAAAGTAGTTCCCAGACCGCACAGTAAACCGTAGTTTACGGTGGCTGCCTTCTTGGGCTCCAGTCTGTACTTGAACTTAACGAAGAGACACGCAAGTACCATGATGAGGCCGTAGCCTGCGTCGCCGAGCATGAGACCGAAGAGCAGGTAGTAGAAAACCGCCATTGCCTTGTTCGGGTCTATGTCGTGATGTGTGGGTAATGCGTACATCTCCGTAATGGGTTCCAGTGTCTGACCAATCTTGCCGTTGTCAAGGAGAACAGGTATGTCCTCTGTCTCGGGATCAGGATCGGTAATGGAGATAGCGACATCGAAGAGACTTTCAAGTTTCTTCGTGAGGCCCTCTACGTAGATTTCCGGAATGTATCCGGTGAGCACGAATACATTGTCGCTCATTGAGATGTTGTCAAGTGCCTGATACTTGTCGGACCTGAGAGTGAAGTAGTCTACAAGGAATTCCATATCGTCACGGAACTCGGCGTAGGTCTTTATCTTCTCTTCGTTCTCCGCGATTTTTTCGTTGCACTTTTCAATCTGTGCTCCCAAACGTTTAATGCGAACTTGAGGTTCGTGCTTTGTGGGATCCGAAGGCGTTACGAAGCCTATGCCGCGTAAGGCCTGTTCGAAGTCCTTAGCATTATCTTTATGGCAAATAGCTACAAGACATGTCTGGTTCCTGTCTTCAAGAACCGTCTCGACTTTGAAATCGATGTCAGGCACGGCCTCCGCGAGTTTAGCGGTTATGGCCTCGCCGGTGATCGGCTCTCCTATGCTTCCGACAAAGACTGAAGTGAACTGTGTGCCCTTGTAGGAAGACGGGATGTCGAGGTTGGCCCAAGGCATTACCTGGTCAATAGCCGTCTGTGAGCGAACTATTTCAGTCTTGGCGTCCTGTATCTCTTTATAAAGCGCATTGATACCGTAGCATTTGCTGAGTATCGCGTCGGCGTCCTGTGCCTTCTTGTAGAAGTCGGTTATGGTCATCTCGGGACGGGGCGCGAATGAATCAAGCAGACCGCCGTCTTTCGGAACATAACTGTTGAGGACTTCCAAAGCCTGTGTTGCGACTGTCCTGAATTTTTCAAACTGACTTACTGAAGTTGCCATGGACAACTTGTAGAAGTCGTTCTCATTCTCGGTATAGTCGAGAACTTCAACACATCCGCTCTGCTGGATAAGGTCCAGTATGGCCTTACTGTCGCTGAGCATGGCAAGGAGCTCAATGCGCTTCATGTTCAAAATCGCCATTCAAGATACACCTCCTTATTAATTTGTCCCCCGTAAAAATTACGGAATAATGTGCTTGATTACGGCTGCAATGGACTCGTCCATCTTCTCTTCGCTTTTCTTGAGAAGAGCGTCGTTCTTCTGCACAGCCTGAGCATGCGCTTCGGCGTAGATTTCATCTGCCTTTTTCTGCGCCTTCGCAATTATCTGCTCTTTTTCTTTTGCTGCAGCAACCTTTCCGGCTTCAGCAGCAGTTTTCGCCTCTGCCTCTGCAGCCTTGACTATGTCAGCAGCCTTAGCACGCGCAGCAGCTTCCTTGTCGGCAGCTGCTTTCTCTGCGTCAAGGACCTGATTAATCATTTCTGAAGCCATCCCTTTTTCTCACCCTTTCCTGTATATAATTTCGTGTCGTTATTAAAAATATAAGCAATATAACGCGCACATACTAACTTTATTATTATAACAATGTAACCGATTAAATTCAACAAACCGAACAGCAAAAAATGTCCATTTCCTTGTTAAGTTTTTGACGCATAAACAAATGTCTATTTTTTGTTCCGAAAAGCCTGTTTTTTTGGTGCATTTTTCAATTGTCTTGACAGATAACTTATGTTAGAATTTTAGTGTATATTTATGTTTATTAAACGGGGGAAAACGACTTATGGCTGATGAACTTACCACTTTCGATTTACCGGAAGAATCGGAATTTACCAAAATTCCTTACGGAAAGCTCGGAATAATAGCTCTTCCGGGCTGCGAGGAACTCGCAAAGAAGATAGACAGCTACATCGTAAAGTGGCGCGCGGAAAACCTCACCATGAAGAATTCGCCGCTCAACCTTGAGGGCTACGCCGAAGACTCATATCTGATCAACTATGCGTGTCCCCGCTTCGGTTCAGGTGAAGCGAAAGCCGTAATCAACCACACCGTACGCGGTTACGACATCTTCATCCTCGTAGATGTCTTCAACTACGGAGTTACTTACAAGATGTACGGCATGGACGTTCCGATGAGCCCGGACGACCACTTCGCGAACTTGAAGCGCATCATAAACGCGATAAGCGGCAAAGCCCATCGTATCACGGTTGTCATGCCGATGCTCTATGAGGGAAGGCAGCACAAGCGCGCATCCCGCGAGTCCCTCGACTGTGCGATGGCTCTTCAGGAACTCATCTCGATGGGCGTTGACAGTATCATTACTTTTGACGCACATGACCCGAGAGTACAGAACTCCATCCCCATTAACGGTTTCGAAAACATCTCCCCCATTTACCAGATGATCAAAGCTTTGATAAAGAGCTCCCCCGACATAAACTTTGACCCCGAGAGCATGATGGTCGTATCCCCGGATGAAGGCGGTATGGGCCGTGCGATTCACTACGCAACCGTTCTCGGCGTCGAGCTCGGCATGTTCTACAAACGCCGCGACTATACACGCATCGTCGACGGACGCAACCCCATCCTTGCGCACGAATTCCTCGGCACAAACGTCGAGGGCAAGGATGTCATAGTCGTCGACGACATGATCTCCTCGGGCGAGTCCATGCTTGAGGTTGCAGAAAAGCTTAAAGGCCTCGGCGCGAACCGTATCTATGTCTGCACCTGCTTCGGCCTTTTCTGCAACGGCCTTGAGATTTTCGACGAGGCCCACAGACGCGGCACTATCGAGAAAGTTCTGACGACAAACCTCGTCTACAGAACCCCCGAACTGAAAGAGCGCGAGTGGTACACGGAAGTAGAGATGTCAAAATACATGGCGCTTCTCATCGACACGATAAACCACGATGTCTCCATCTCCGGCCTTCTCGACCCCCAGGAAAAAATCCACAACCTTCTCGAGAAGCACAACACCCAGCGCGAAGGCCGCGCCGGTGCCCAGATGAAGATAGACATCTGAAAACAGTAAAACAAAAAGCCTGTCGGATTTCCCGACAGGCTTTTTTATGTGTTTTATTAAACCGTCTTTATTCTGTTGGAAAGAATCGAAGGTACATTTGCCGTCGTACCGTGAAGTTTCGCAAGTGCCAGACATTTCAGCGAAGTCAGAGTGGGTACGGGCACGAAGACCAGCGGATCCACTTTCATGAGATAGAACATCGCGGCAGCGGAAGCTGCGAGGTCATTGCACTCCCCGCTGAAGAAGACATTCTTCTTGCCGAGGCGTTTTACAAGCCTGTCGCCTACTTCCTCTATAGCGCAGTGGCCGACAACAAGGACTTTGCCTTCTATGGCGTCTATCTCGTCCGTATCGTGACCTTTACCTATCACCATCGTCCAGCCGCCTTTTCCGCCGTAGTCGTTGTACATTATCTGGAGCAATGTAAGCGGATTGTTCTTGCAGCCTTCCTTGCAGGTCATCGTCTTTCCTTCGATGATTTTTACATCGCTCGGGAAAGCGTCATAGAGGTCTGTCGGATACTTGGTCGTATAGGGCGACATATCACCGATGATTTCGATATCATCAAGGGACTCAACACCGTCCGAATATCCCTTCTCTACAGCAATCTTAAGGTGCGGAACATCGTCGAGTGTAAGACCGAAAATCGCGGCTCCGACCATATCTGTTGCCACAACGTTCTTGCCGGCAACCAGCACGCCCAGAGGCAGCACGCACTCATCCGCAAGCGATGTTACGGGATAGTGACCGTAAATCGTGCCCTCGACACCTTCGATGATAGTAAAGTCCGGGCGGACATAGGACAGAACGTCTATCAGTTTGTACGGCAGGTTGTAGTTGTGATCGGGTCTGCGGTCAAACTGTTTCGGGAACGCCCACTGGTTCTTGACGCCGAGTGTGACACCTGCCATAGAGTGTGTCTTCAGTTTCGGCAGGCTGATATAGAGATTATCATCTTTTCCGTCAATGAGGTTTTTGATGACAAACTCGGGCATCGCGAACTTGTTGTTCATATAGTCGTCGCGGCCCTTAAACTCAAGAATTTTCATCTTACCCTCATCAAGATAAACGGGTATCGCGCCGGTCCTTTTGCAGATCTTCGCGTAGCCGGTCACCTCGTAAACTATGCGGGTGTAGTTGCTCTGCGTGGAGTCCTCGAAAAGATAAATCTTATTTGCTCCGTTCGCTTTCCAGTACTCAATGACGGCTTCAATGAGTTCAGGCCTTGTATAACA
>JAFYJR010000142.1 GCA_017538005.1 Clostridia bacterium
AGACATAAGGGCTTTCGGCGTTGACGGACTTGAGTTCGTCGGCGTACTTGACCATATCGTCATACTTGCCTTCGTTGAGGCTTATCTCCGCGAGGAGCGGGAGATAAAGGGTCTTGCTCTCGGGCGAGACCTCTTTTATCTTTTCGACATTTTCACGCATAACAGAGATGTCTTCACCCATGACGTTTGCCGCGTAGTACTTGTAGTAGTAAATATGGGCGGGGTTATAGTCAGCGAGTTTGGTGAGTTCGTCAAACACTTCAACGAAAGTCTTATAGTCATCCGCGGCGCTGTATGCGGTTGTGAACTTTTCGTAGAGCTTTTCGTAAGACTTGATGTCGTCGCGGAAGGCTTTGACATCCTTGTTTGATCGTTTGTCTATCTTGGTTCCGTCATAGTATTTTTCTATGAATTTCAGGGCATTGTCATACTGGTCAACGCCCAGTGTCTCGTAGAGACCGACCTGGTATTTGAGGTATCTGCTGCCGAAGTTTTCGTCGGTGACTTTTATCTCTGCGTTGATTTTGTCATATGCGTTCAAGGCGGAGTTCAGTTTGCCGGCTTTGATAAGTTTGTTGGCGGAAACCGTGCCCTGGAATACCGAGAAGGAAATTGCGAAATAGCTGAGCGCGAGGAACACGAGGACAACCGCAAACACGGGTATGAGATACTTCCACCATACGAACGGATAGTGTTTCATGACATTAAGACAGTCTTCACAGTACTGCTCATCTTCGTCAATTTCGTTCTCTCCGCAGCATTCGCAGAGTTTTTTCGTTTTGTTTTTCCTGTTCTTTTTGTCCTCTTTTGCCTCTTTGACAATATCGGACCACTCGGCGTCGGGGTTTTCTTCGAGCATCTTGTCGATTTCACCCTGCACCAGGTCTTTTAAGTCATTCAGTTCGGTTTCGAGTTCTTCCGGATCAAGGCCGATCTCGGGGTCAAGAGGAATCTTCTCGTCCCCTTCGGGCTCGACATTTATCGGAATATCCTCGCCCGGCAGACTCTCAATGAGTTTTTCGAGTTCGTTGCCCGGGGTGTATTCTTTTGCAACAGCCAGAACAACCCCTCCTTTCGGTCAGTTTGTAATCATTCCGTTTTCGTCAAGTTTCGGTAAGAAGAGCCTGGCGAGCGCAAGAATGCCTATAATCGTCACAATTGTTTCAAGCAGCATATATGAGCCGTTATATAGCGCAGAATAAATCCACGGAGAGGTCATTTTCAGGCCGAGGAATGTCTCGGGCATCCATTCACCCCATACGAAAGCCCCTGAGAAATAGTGGCAGAGAAAACGCAGGAAGCTTACAAACACGGCACCCAGAGTGATTTCCGCATAAGCGCTCTTGAACCTGTTTTTGAAAATTCCGCCGAGTCCCAGGATGGTATATGGAACGATATAGTCAAAAAGCGCGACGACAATGTAGCCGACAATTGTTTTGACATACGCGAAATTAGAGAGACCGAACAAAAGCTGGGTAAGCGACATGATGAAACCGGACACGAGACCCCATGCGGGACCGAAGATATATCCGAGCATGAGTATCGGTACCTGGCTGAAAACGGTGACTCCTCCGCCAAACGGCAGCTGAATTACGGCGAACTGGTTGAGGACGGTCGCGAGAGCAATCATAACTGCGCTTGCGACCATGCGATAAGTTGTTACGGCTTTTTTCATAGCTTTTTCCTTTCTTACGCAGGCATTATCCTGATCAAGTCGAAGGGTTCCCGGACTTACGGCCCGGATCTCAGCCGAAGATAATTCAGCTCCCCCGGTATTAACTTTTACTTGCATACTCCCAATTTTAACATTGAGGGTTGCAAACTGCAAGTTACAGTGTTAAAATTCTAATTCGTAATTAAAGGTAAATTAAGTAAGAGGTGTAACTTTGGCACTCAGGGAAGACATAAGAAATGTTGCGATAATCGCTCACGTTGACCACGGCAAGACAACGCTGGTCGACGAGCTTCTGAAACAGAGCGGAACGTTCTCGTCGCACGAGACTGTCGAAGACAGGGTAATGGACTCGGGCGATTTGGAGCGCGAGCGCGGCATAACCATACTTTCAAAGAACACATCCGTACATTACGGTAATGTAAAAATCAATATCATAGACACTCCCGGCCACGCCGATTTCGGCGGAGAAGTTGAGCGTATACTTCTTATGGTTGACGGAGTTCTGTTGCTTGTCGACGCTTTTGAGGGATGTATGCCTCAGACCAGGTTTGTTTTGAAGAAAGCTCTGGCTCTGAAGAAAAAGGTAGTGGTCGTCATCAATAAGATAGACAGGCCCGGCGCCCGTCCGGCCGAGGTCGTGGACGAAGTCATCGACCTCTTTATAGAGTTGGGCGCCGATGACGATCAGATAGAGTTCCCGGTGGTCTTCGCGTCTGCGAAGGAGGGTTATGCCTCATTCGACTCGCGTGACCGCTCAGGCGATATGAGACCTGTTTTTGAGTCCATCATTGAGGAAGTTCCCGCACCAAAGGGCGAAAGGGATGAGCCTCTTCAGGTGCTCTTCTCAAGTCTTGACTATGACGACTACATCGGCCGCATAGGCATAGGCAGGATTGAGCGCGGAACGATAAAGAGAAATCAGCAGATCGCCCTCTGCAAGACTGACGGTAAGGTTGAAAACGTAAAGGTTTCCAAACTCTACACTTTTGAGGGCCTCAAGAGAACCGAAGTTGAAGAGGCGGCTGCCGGTGAGATTATCTGTGTCTCCGGTATTTCCGATATCAACATAGGTGAGACGGCCTGCGACCCCGAGCATATCGAACCGCTTGACTTTATTAAGATAGACGAACCGACAATTGCGATGAATTTCATCGTAAACACAAGTCCTTTTGCCGGTCGTGAGGGTAAGTTCGTAACATCAAGAAACATCCGTGACAGGCTCTTCAAAGAGGTTGAGACCAATGTCGCCATGCGCGTTGAGGAGACTGACACAACCGATACATTCAAAGTTTCCGGACGCGGAGAACTCCATCTCTCGATACTCATTGAAACAATGAGGCGCGAGGGCTACGAGTTTGCCGTGTCGCGCCCGAAGGTTATCTACAAGCGCGACGAAAACGGCCAGCTTCTGGAGCCGATGGAACTTCTCGTTGTCGAGGTGCCGGGCGAGTACGTCGGCACCGTTATAGAGAAGCTCGGCAGCAGAAAAGCCGAACTTCGCGACATGACCACCAATGAGGGCGGCGCGACACATCTTGAGTTTTCCGTGCCCTCGCGCGGTCTCATCGGATACCGTTCCGAGTTCTTAACCGACACAAACGGCAACGGTATAATGAACCAGATCTTTGACGGCTATCAGCCGTATAAAGGCGATATCCAGATGCGTGAGCGTGGTTCTATAGTCGTTCACGAGTCCGGCGAGTCCAACGCTTACGGACTTTTCAACACCCAGGGGCGCGGCAGACTCTTTATCGGCCCGGGTGTGGAAGTCTACGAGGGCATGATAGTCGGAGAGTGCGCAAAGAATGAGGATATTGTCTGCAATGTCTGCAAGACGAAACATCTCACAAACACCCGCGCCTCAGGTTCGGATGACGCGCTCCGCCTTGTGCCTCCGACGGTTTTGAGTCTCGAGCAATGTATGGAATTCATTGCTGATGACGAACTTCTGGAGGTAACGCCTACATCGCTCAGACTCAGAAAAATGATTCTGAACAAAGAGCAGCGCATGAAACAGCAGTACAAGAACAAATAAAAAAAGACCTCGGTACATCAGAGTGTATCGAGGTCTATTTCATTTAAGTTGTAAACGAAGAGGTCCG
>JAFYJR010000020.1 GCA_017538005.1 Clostridia bacterium
GATTATGAAGCTGCCGAGCCACATTGCAAGACTTGAGAAGCAGGCTATGGTCTGGATTGTTTTATTCTGAAGAAGATCGTACATTTACATTTCCTCCATTTGGATTAAGTCAAAATGTCAGCCTTGATGAAGTCCTTGTAGTGGTCTGTCTCAATGTGCTGAGCATACCACATAACGCCTGCCATCGGTGAGAACTTAACCATATAGTAGTTTGCGTGTACCTTGAATGTCGGGAAGCAGAGAGACTTGCCTTTTCTTGCATCTCTGATGCTCTTTCTTGCTACGTTTTCAGCAGTTGTAACGCCGGGGAGTTTCTCGATGGGTGTAATTTCACCATCTTTGAACTCCATAAGTTCTGTAGCAACCCAACCGGGGCATGAGCATGTAACTTTTATGCCCTTCTTCTTGAGCTCATACTCAAGACCCTTTGAGAAGAATCTGAGGCCGACCTTTGCGGCAGCGTATGAGTTGTTTGAAGGCAGCGGCTGGAAGCTTGCTGCTGATGAAACGTTGAGGATATGGTCACCCTTGCCCATGTAAGGGATGCTGGCATAGCAGGTAGCCATGTTACCTACAAGGTTTGTTCTTACTGTTGCAAGAAGTCTGGGAAGGTCAGCGCCCTTCTTGTAGAGAGCACGTGTGCCTGCGCAGTTGATGAGCCATCTGATTCTGGGGTTCTTCTCCTTGAGGAGAGCCTCAAATTTTGCAAGAGACTCGTCGCTGCAAACGTCGCATACTACGGGAACAATCTTGTCACCGAAGTCTTCCTTAAGCTTCGCGAGTTTTGACTCTGTACGGCCTACTGCCCAGATCTCGTCGATGCCGCGCTCATTGTAGAGCTGTCTGATGAACTCTCTGCCGATACCGCCGGCAGCACCGGTTACGATAATAATGTTGCTCATAATTTTTCTCCTTATCAATCAGTGTATTTCAGCTGTGGTACGAAGCGCGCTGCCTGTGGCGTGGCGGATTGTACCAACTTTGTTTGCGTCACCGACGGCGTATACCTTCGGGCAGACTTTCTTTGCAACTTCAACGAGATCGTTTACGCTGCGAACGCCTGTGGCGAAGAATACATAGTCAGCTTTGGGTTTAACCTTACCGCCGTTTTTGGTTTCGACAACTACGAAACCGTCGCCGATTTCCGTAAGTTTTGAAGAAGCCATGAAGAGCACTCCGCCTTCATAGAGTTTCGGATAGAGGTCGAAGTAGTGCTGAGCATAGAGGCCGGGGCCTATCTTGTCCTGCATCTCAACCATTGTGATACGGTTGCCCTGTGCCATAAAGTACTCGGCTGTCTCAAGACCTGTGAGACCTGTACCTACTACTACGATATCCTTGTCTTCAAGTTTGAGCTCGTTCTTTAAGGCATCAGCGCCTGTCATTACCGTCTTCTTGTCAGCACCGGGGATCTTTCTCGGAACACCCGAGGCACCGCCGGTCGCGACGACAACTGCGTAAGGTTTACGTCTCTTGAGAGACGCTTCAGTGACGTCCTGTTCGTAAAGGATCTCTGCGCCGGCTTTCTTTGCGCGGGTCTCGAGGTCATTAATCGCCCAGTCCATCTTTTCCTTGTGCGGAGGCTTGTTGGCAGCGTTGAGCTGGCCGCCCGGGCACTTCTCTTTTTCAAGAACAACTACCTTGAATCCGCGCTCGGCGAGCTCTCTGGCTGCCGTGAGGCCTGCGGGGCCCGCGCCTATGACGATAACCTTGCGGCCGTCGCCGTCTTTCGGAAGAGTGTTCTCGTTAAACTCGAGCTCACGGCAGCACTTGGGATTAAGCGCGCACTCTGCGGGCTCGAATTTGAAAGCATTTTCAAACAGCGTCTGGAAGCATGCGAGGCATCCTATGCAGCGCTGAATCTCATCCGGTCTGTCTTCCTTGGCCTTCTTTGCCCACTCGGGGTCGGCAAGAAGAGGTCTGGCAAGACCGATGAAGTCCTGTACTCCGTCCTCAAGCAGTTTCTCTGCCTGGTCGGGATCACGGATAACGCCTACGGCGATAACCGGGATTTTTACGGCTTCCTTGATGGCGCGTACATAAGGTGCACGCCAGCCGACAGGAATATCCATGGGCTCAACCGTATGGTTGGGCGTCTCATATCCGCCGACGGAAAGGTCAAGAGCGTCGACACCGGCCTCTTCAAAGCGTTTCGCTATCTGAATGCCTTCGTCTATGGTGATACCCTTGCCCGGTTCACCGACTGTGTCATAGAATTCGTCAATTGTGAGACGAACGATGACAGGGAAGTCGCTTCCGCATTTTTTACGAATGCCTTCGATAATCTCGAGAACAAAACGCATACGGTTTTCAAGACTTCCGCCGTAGCAGTCGTGACGGCGGTTTGTATGAGGTGACAGGAACTGCTGGATAAGGTAACCGTGTGAACCGTGAAGTTCAACACCGTCTACTCCGGCCTCCTTGCAGCGTACTGCCGCGTCAATGAACTGTTTCTGGAGAAGTTTAATCTCGAGAATGTTGAGCTTGTGAACTCTTGAGGGCGGAAGGCCTGTTCTTGTCGGGTCAAGCGGAACCTTGGATGCGCTGACCGTCGGGAGCATGACATACTTCTGCAACTCGAAAAGCTTCGGATATTCCTCAAGCTTTGTGTAATATTCCATAAGCTTACGCGCAAGCGGGAGAGAATAATCCCAGTAGTTCGGGATGAAACGCTCAGGCAATTGCATAAGGCCCCATGTCATGCCGAGAATGGCCTCGTTCTGGCGACCCGCGTGATGGAGCTGTACGAAGTACTTTGTTCCGTTCTTGTGGAGCATCTCGACGCCGCGGCGCAGGGATTCAATGTTTTTGTCGCGTGCCATTGAAACCTGCAGCGGGAGTCCGACACCGCTTGACTCGTTTACACGGGTTATACCGGAAATAATGAGACCGACCTCACCCTTTGAACGAGCGCTGTAGTATTCCATCCAGCGGTCGCCGACTTTTCCGTTGGGCTCGGCAACATCAACACCCATGGAAGTCATGACAACGCGGTTTTTAATCTCCACATTGCCGATTTTGCCGGGTGTGAAAAGTTTTTCGTAACTCATAGTTTTCCTCTTATTTCTTGAAATTCTTTATGTTCTTTTTGTAGTTGGGGATCTCCTTGGCAATGTCGAACTTTCTCGGTTTATGCGGGCAGTCGCCGCGGTATGCCTGATACGGTCCCTCGATGAGCCAGAAGTGAGGTCTCATCTTCGCGCCTTTGAAAACGCCTCTGTATGTGCCGATGAGAAGATATGTGCCGTCGCATACCTTTCTGACCTCGTCGACCATCTGTGTCATGGTGATCATTGATTTGTAGCCACCGTAGATGAGCGTGTATGAAGGCTTGCCGTCGTATCTTGACGGAGCGATGCAGGTGTACATGGGACCGTCCTTGTAGAGCTGACCTTTTGTGTTCCTGAAAAGGTTATAGCCGGTACCGTGCTCGTCGTCGATTTTACGGAAAGCTTTGCCGATCCATTCCGCGTTCATAAGCGGGTTGTCACAGGTGAGACGCCACTCCCAATAGTCACGTCTGCTGTGATGGCTGAGTTTGGTGCTGTGGAACTCGCCCTGGAATTCGTCAAGTGTGGGGGCATCAAGAGTTTTGAAAACTTCCATCAGCTCTTCCTGAGTAAGATCCATGAGATTCGGAGCACCGGTATGGGTCTTCTCAAGTTTGCTTAAATCTACCATTTTGTTTCCTCCTTTATTTATTTGTCATTGCGTGACAAAAATACCTCTTTTATTATGATTTAATAAGTAAAAAAAGTTTCAAAATAAAAAAACGAAAGTGTCCCGATTTGGACACTTGTGATGTAGTATTCCAGATTTGGATAGAAGAACTGTTGATTTGTTTGTTGAAATTCACTAAAATATTTTTGTAACACTGCGAGGTGAAATTATGAAACTGGATTTCAGAGACAATCTGACTTTATCGCAGAGACGTACAACACAGATGGTCACCAATGCTTTTTTTCTGCTCCTTTCAAAAAAGAATTTTGATGATATCACCGTGCGTGAAATCTGTCGGTTGAGTCTGATCCCGCATTCGACATTCTATAATTATTTTGAAGACAAATACGACGTCTTTCGCTGGGCATTTTTCCATATTGTCTACGGGTACTATCCGGAGATGGATATAAAGATGAATCACTATGACAATATTGAAGACTATTCCGAAAGAGTCTGTGATTTCATCGATGATTACAAATCAATAATCAGCAAAATTGTTATTCACAATCCGATGAACGGAACTTTCCATCAGCTTGTCCGTCAATGTTTGTATGAAATAGGTGAGATAATCGCCGAGAACTGCACGCGAGACAAGAACTTTGATTTTCCGTATGAGGTCCTCTTTAACAATTATATAAACGGTTTTCTGGAAATCTTCAATCAGACTTTTTACTACAAGAAAGAGTATACGAGAAAACAGATTAAAACCTATATGTGCGATCTGTTTGATCTGAGACAGGTAAAGAATCTTACATAAAGTAAAGCCGCAGGCGATGTCGCCTGCGGCTCTCTTAATACTGCTTATTTCTTCTTTTTCTTTGCCTGCTTTTCGGCGTTGCGTTTGTCATTGATGATCTTTACGTGCTCATCATCGATAAGCTCTACGCCGTTTTCTTTTGCCCAGTCAACGCAGCCCATGAGGACTGTCTTGAGGAAAGGTCTGGGAACTTTTACGAAGTTTGCGAGCGCGGCGTCGGTGAATTTGATCTTGTCGTCGCAGCGGTCTGCGGCATAGCGAAGGGACGCAAGATCTACTTCCTTCGC
>JAFYJR010000143.1 GCA_017538005.1 Clostridia bacterium
GGCGGACAGCTTCAGGCGATGCCGCCCAAACTTCGTTCCACAAACTTCCCCGGTATGGAACTTATAAGGCCGCTGTACTGTGTGCATGAGGATGACATCATTGCGTGGAAGAACTACAACAATCTGACATTTCTTGATTGCGCATGCAAGTTCACGGTGGATACATCGCGCGGGCACGCAGATTCCAAGCGGGCTGAGATAAAAGAGCTGATTCGTACGCTTAAAGTTAAAAATCCGAACATCGAAAACAGCATCTTTTCAAGCATACACAACTGTCAGCTTGATACGATGGTAAACTATAAATCAAAGGGCGTGGAACACCTTTTCACGCAAAGGTTCAATGAGGAGGAGACAACAGATGACACAGAATAGTCTGAAAGAAAGACTTGCCGCAAAAGAGATCCTTTTGATGGACGGCGCAATGGGCTCGGAACTTATG
This sequence comes from Clostridia bacterium, assembly GCA_017538005.1. Lineage (GTDB taxonomy): Bacteria > Bacillota > Clostridia > Oscillospirales > Acutalibacteraceae > UBA1227. The sequence goes on from JAFYJR010000143.1 coordinate 440, forward strand.
AAGCATCCGGAGTACACCGGCAATCATCCGTCAGAGCTTAATATTACATATCCCGGGATTGTGACTATGGTTCACAAGTCCTATGTTGATGCCGGGGCGGAACTCGTTATTACAAATACGTTCGATGTAAATCCGCGCAAATATGAAAACTATGCGAAGATTATATCGGCCGCTGTGAAGAACGCGCGTGACTCAGGGGCGATGTATGTCGGCCTTGATATCGGACCCATAGGTGAACTGCTTCATCCGATGGGACTTCTTACGGTTTCGGATGCCTTCTCGTGCTTTAAGGCACTTGCTCTGGAGGGTGTAAAGAACGCGGTCGATTTCTTTATGGTTGAGACTGTGACTGATGAGAATGAGGCGCGCGAGGCTTTGCGCGCAATCCGGGAAGTCAGCGATTTGCCCGTAATTCTCTCCGGCGCGTTTAACAAAAGGGGAGGACTGTTTGTCACGGGTTGCAAGCCGGAGGGACTGGCGAAAATCGCTGATGAATTCGGTGCGGACGCGGTCGGAGCAAACTGCTCATACGGACCGGATCTTATGCTTCCGCTGATTGAAAGTTTTGCGTCCGCGACATCGCTTCCGATTGTCGCAAAACCAAACGCCGGTCTTCCTGATATGTCATCGGGTAAAGCGGTTTATAATGTCGGAGCGTCGGAGTTTGCCGGATATATGGAAAAACTCGTCGAGGCAGGGGCTTCCGTTATCGGCGGATGCTGCGGCACGACGGCTGAGCATATTGCTGCGATACGCAGATAGATTCGAGGTATAAGTTTGAAACAGTACGATGTAACGGGTATGAGTTGTGCCGCGTGCCAGGCTCGGGTTGAGAAGGCAGTTGCCGAAGTGCCCGGCGTAGAGACGGTTGCCGTGTCTCTGCTCACAAACTCCATGGGAGTAGAGGGCACGGCCGCGGACAAGGAAATAATAAACGCGGTGCTTGCCGCGGGGTACGGCTGTGCCGTGAAGACCTCTGACGAGAGTCTTCTGGAAGATAAAGAGACCCCGCGGCTGCTGCGCAGACTGGTTGTGTCTGTGATAATCTGCGTGGTCCTTATGTATCTGTCCATGGGACATATGCTGGGACTGCCCGTACCTTTTACTCATAACGTAAACGCGTGGCTGCAGGCTGTGCTTGCGCTCCTGGTTATGATCATCAATGGTAAGTTCTTTGTAAACGGTTTTAAGGGCGTGATTCACGGCGCACCAAATATGGATACGCTCGTGGCTTTAGGTTCCGGTACATCCTTCCTGTACAGTGTTTACCTGCTTCTTACCGGTCAGCATATGCATATGTTCTTTGACTCTGCGGCGATGATACTTGCGCTGATCACGGTTGGTAAGACGCTTGAGGCGAAGTCAAAGGGCAGGACAACGGACGCGCTGAAATCTCTTATGAAACTGGCGCCGAAGACGGCGACAGTCATCAGAGACGGAGCAGAGACCGTTGTTCCGATTGAAGAACTGCGGGTCGGTGATATGTTTGTTGTAAGACCCGGAGAAACAATTCCCACAGACGGAAAAATCCTTGAAGGTACGACATCTGTAAACGAATCTGCTCTGACGGGTGAAAGCATTCCCGTTGATAAACAGGCGGGAGATACGGTTTCTGCCGCGACCATAAACAAGCAGGGCTTCATACGCTGTGAAGCCACCCGTGTCGGACAGGACACGACATTCTCGCAGATAATAAAGATGATGTCCGAGGCGGCAGCGACGAAGGCGCCAATAGCGAAGACGGCCGATAAGGTGGCAGGTATTTTTGTCCCTGTGGTAATCCTTATTGCTCTTGCTGTCACGGGCATATGGCTGCTCATCGGTAAGGAACTGTCGTTTGCGATTATCAGGGGCGTATCTGTTCTTGTAATAAGCTGTCCATGTGCTCTGGGACTTGCTACTCCTGTTGCCATAATGGTAGGCAGCGGCGTCGGAGCGAAGAACGGTATCCTTTTCAAGACAGCGGAATCTTTGGAAGCGGTCGGAAAGGCAGCTGTTGCCATACTTGACAAGACAGGCACGATAACCGAAGGAAAGCCCGAAGTTACGGACATTATCCCTCATAATGTGACGCGCGACAAACTCCTTCAGTACGCTTGTTCCATTGAAACTTTAAGCTCACATCCGCTTGCAAGCGCGGTCGTTTCCGCGGCGAAAGAGGATAATGTAAAGGCACTTGCCTTTACAGACTTTGAAGAGATACCCGGAAACGGCCTTTCGGCAAAGCTTGACGCGCTGAACAAGAAGCAGCATTTTTATGCAGGAAACCTTAACTTTATCAGGACAAAGGCAAATATTCCGGAAGATATAATCTCCCGTACCTACGAGCTTTCCGGCGAAGGCAAGACGCCTCTTCTCTTTGCTATGGGCAAAGAGATTCTGGGTATAATTGCCGTCGCCGATAAGATAAAAGATGACAGCAGACAGGCTGTTTCGGACCTGCATGACCTGGGACTTAAGGTTGTGATGCTCACGGGCGACAACGAGCGCACGGCGAACGCGGTGGCATCCGCGTGCGGCGTGGATGATGTTGTCGCAGGCGTATTGCCGGACGGCAAGGCGCAGATAGTTAAGCAGTATAAGTCACAGGGCAAGGTGCTGATGGTCGGCGACGGCATCAACGACGCGCCTGCGCTTGCTACGGCCGATATGGGCGTAGCCATAGGCGCCGGCACAGATGTCGCCATAGACGCCGCCGACGTAGTTCTGATGAATTCGACGCTTACCGACGTACCTGCGGCGATCCGCCTCTCACGCCGGACGCTTTCCGGCATTCATCAGAACCTCTTCTGGGCCTTTATCTACAACATTATTCTCATACCTGTAGCGGCGGTGAGCTCGGTCAGTCCGATGATCTGCGCTGCCGCGATGAGTCTCTCAAGTTTCTTTGTTGTGACGAATGCGCTCAGAATAAATCTGTTCAAAATTAAACCCGAAGATAAAAAGGAGAAGAAAACCATGACAAAGACAGTAAAAATCGAAGGCATGATGTGCCCTCACTGCGAAGCAAATGTTAAAGCCACACTCGAGGCGTTTGCGGAAGTAAACTCTGCAGAAGTCTCTCACAAGGCCGGTACAGCGGTACTTGACCTGAATGCTGAACTTGACGATGCAAAAATCAAAGAGGCGATTGAGGCCAAAGGATACAAAGTAATCTGATTGGAGAACAACATGTCGGAAAAGAAAAACACCAGTCTGATTCAGGCTATAAAATTCTTCCTGTTCTCATGTTCCGCGGGCCTTATCCAGGCCGGAAGTTTCACCTTTATCAATGAGGTGGTCATCAAACTCGCGTTCTTTCAGAACCTCATGGCGGAGCATCCGGGATTTGCGGCAATAATGCATAACAAGTACGGTCCGATTTACCTGACCGCACTCACTCTTTCCGTGCTCTGGAACTTTACCTTCAACAGAAAATTCACATTCAAATCCGCGTCAAATGTACCGATTGCCATGCTGAAGGTACTCGGATACTACGCTGTTTTCACACCTGTATCAACAATCCTCGGCAATCATTTCACTGCCGGGGGAGCAAACGAATACATTGTCCTGGGCCTTACAATGGCCTGCAATCTCATTACGGAATTCCTGTTTGACAAGTTTGTTGTATTCAGGGACGCACTCGGGAAGGAATAATTGTAGACGGGCTGTCTTTTTAGTTATATAATAAAGAGTGGTTCATTGTTTTATGGGTAAACAAAAAAGGAGGGAGAAACTGTATGTCCAAGTACAACGGATATATGGGTAAGGTCCTGTTTATAGACCTTACGAAAAAAACATACGGTGAATTCCCTTGGTCGGATGAGGACAGAAAGAGAACAATCGGCGGCAAAATCATGGCCGGCGATATCCTCTATCATCACATCCGTCCGGGCATGACGGCTTGGGACGAAGACAACTGGCTGGTTATTTCAACCGGCCCTTTGACAGGTTGCGGAGTTCCGAGCTCTTCTCGTTTTAACATTTCCACAATCTCACCGCTTACCGGCGTTATCACTTCGTCAAACAGCGGCGGAGATTTCGGACTCATGCTGAAACGATGCGGCTATGACGCCTGTATCATTACGGGCAAAGCCGAGTCACCCACGAGGATTCACATTACTGAGGATGACGTTCAGTTCCTTGACGCATCCGACATCTGGGGTATGGAATGTACCCCTGCCCAGGAGGCTCTTCCGAAAGGAACCGCCAAACTTGTCATAGGCCCCGGCGGTGAGAACAAGGTTCTTTATGCCGCGGTGCTTTCAGGCGAACGCTGCTCCGGACGTGGTGGTGTAGGAGCGGTATTCGGTGACAAGATGATTAAAGCGGTAACAGCGAAGGGCTTTAAACATCCGACGGTATATGACAAGGAGAATCTTGTCAAACTCTGCCGTAAATGGACAAAGACGATGAGAAATCACGCGATTTCCGGACGCCAGCTTCCCGTACTCGGTACGGCAGGTCTTGTATCTCCGATGGAAGCGCGCGGACTTCTCGCTACAAAGAACTTCTCTGATGGTCACTATGAGGATTTCGATATGATTTCCGGTGAAACTCTGTCGGAGACAAAACTTCTTCGAAACAGCGGTTGCACGACCTGCGTTATGCAATGTACACGCCGCTGCGAAGTGGACGGTAAAGATGTAAAGGGACCGGAACTTGAGATACTCGGCCTCATGGGCGCGAATATTTTGAACAACGATCTTCAGAAAATTATCGAGTGGAACTACTGGATAGACGAGATGGGCATGGATGCCATCTCAACTGCCGGTACTGTCGCATTCGCCATGGAACTCAAGGAAAAAGGTCTCTGGGACTGCGGACTTGAGTTCGGCAGAAACGATAACATTACTGATATGATAAAGGCCATTGCTCACAGAGAGGGAGCGGGCGACGAGCTCGCGAACGGCTCACGCAAGATGGCCGAAAAGTTCGGAGGTATGGACTTCGCAATCCAGTCGAAGGGTATGGAACTTTCGGCCTATGAGCCGCGTCGCGCGGTAGGTCAGGGCCTCGGCTATGCCACTTCAAACCGTGGCGGTTGCCACCTTAATGCCGGCTACCTCGTTTTCGTTGAAGGCCTCGGCCTCGATATAGATAACCTTACACCTAACGGCAAAGGCGCAATCTGCGTAATGTTCCAGAACCTTATGGAAGCCATCTCGGCTGCCGGTGTATGTCTGTTTACATCGTACCCGGTATTCCCGACATATGTCTTCGATCATCCCAATGCGCCTATTACAAAGGCCGTAACATGGGCTTTGCCGCATCTGGGACCGGTACTGAAACTTGTAAATCACTATGGCAGCATTTTCCAGATTTCCGTTCCGCTCATTCCTCATACCAAGGCAATTGAACTTGCCACGGGCATGAATATGAAACTCGGATCATTCCTGACGGCAGGCGAGCGCGGCTGGAACACCGAGCGTGTCGCGAATATGATTCTCGGTCAGAAGCCGGGCGCTGACAGACTCCCGAGGAAACTTACCGATACACTTCAGGATCCGAATGATCCGAGAACCAAGGTTCCGCTCGACATAATGCTGAAGTCATTCTATGAGAATCGTCAGTGGGACAACGGCGCTCCCACCAAGAAAGTTCTTAAGAGACTGAAGATAGACATACCTCCGGTAAGCGTCTATCCGTATGCGTAATGGGGAGGTCTGAAAATGATTAAAGTTAAAATGTTTGGTGTTATCAGAC
>JAFYJR010000144.1 GCA_017538005.1 Clostridia bacterium
CCGTTTCCGACAAAGACCTGGGACGGCTTAACGTTCTCGACTGTGGCAATGGCATTTACCACTGGCGTTGCGTTCGTGTCCGGATAGAGCCTTAAAGTTGAAACGTCAAAATCAGCAATGGCTTTTTGCACATTCGTTGACGGCGGAAAAGGGTTCTCGTTCGTATTGAGCTTGATGATCTTCTCCCCTGCCTTGGGCTGTTCGCCGGCAACATAGGGAGTGGTCTCGTTTATCGTTTTATTCCAGTATTTACTCATGATTCCTCGAATCTGGATCTGACGGCTGCCGCGTGACAGGTCAGACCCTCGCTGTCCGCGAAGGCTGCGACATCCTTGTAAACATCTGCCAGTGCCTCGCGGCTGTAATTGATGATGCTCATCTTCTTATATAAGTCGCCCGTGTTAAGAGGCGAGAAGAATCTTGCCGTTCCCGAAGTGGGAAGCGTGTGGTTGGGTCCTGCGAAGTAATCTCCCAGGGGCTCCGGTGTCCAGTTGCCCAGGAACATCGCGCCGCAGTTATTGATCTTTTCGGAGAACTCCTCAGGATTTCTAACACAGAGCTCCAAGTGCTCGGGAGCGATCTCTTCGGAGAATCCGACTGCGGTATCCAGGCTGTCGCATACGATTATCGCGCAGTAATCCTCAAGTGATTTCTCTAAGATGGCATTTCTCTCGGCTGCATCGGATCTTCTGTCAACTGCTTCAAGGACCTTTTCGGCAAGTTCTCTCGAGTCGGTCAGCACGATAGCCGAAGCCATCTTGTCGTGTTCTGCCTGTGAGAGCATATCTGCCGCAACAAACTCGGGGTTGGCCGAATCGTCGGCGATGATGAGGATCTCCGAGGGGCCTGCAAACATATCGATATCGACCTGTCCGTAGACGAGCCTCTTGGCAGTGTTGACGTAGATGTTTCCGGGACCGCAGATCTTATCTACTCTCGGGATCGTCTCGGTTCCGTAAGCCATTGCCGCGATTGCCTGTGATCCGCCCATGCGGTAGATCTCTGTTGCACCTGCGATCGAAGCAGCTGCCAGGATGACCGGCGCGATGGTTCCGTCTTTTCTCGGCGGAGTCGCGAAAACGATCCTCTTAACGCCTGCGACTGAGGCAGGGATAACGTCCATAAGTACCGTTGACGGCAGAGGTGCCGTACCGCCCGGAACATAGATGCCCGCGGTGGTAATAGGTCTTACTCTTACGCCGACCTGAGCTCCGTTGCCGTTTTCGGTCATGAAGCCGGTCTCTTTCTGATGTTCGTGGAATCTCCTGATATTGGCTGCGGCTTTCTCCATAACTTTGAGGAGTTCGGGATCGATTTCTGTCATTGCCTTTGCGATCTCTTCATCGGTGACCTTGAGGTCTTTTGCCTCAAGCCTGACACCGTCAAACTTCTCGGTGTATCCGAGAAGAGCCCGGTCACCGTTCTCCCTGATGTTGTCAATAACCGCCTGTACGGTCTCGATGACGGGCTTTAAGTCCATCTTGCCCCTGATCCCGAGCTTTTCGACCGTACTCTTAAGGTTTTCCTTTGTGCCTTCAACCAATCTGCAGCGCATATCAGTTCTCTCCTTCTTGTTCTTGTAAAACGTCACGAAGCCTGGAGATCATGGGTTTGATCTCGTCGGCTTTCATCTTCATAGAAACGCGGTTAACTACGAGTCTTGCGGAGATGTCTGCAACAGTCTCCAAAACGTCAAGACCGTTCTCGTAAAGTGTTCTTCCGGATTCGACTATGTCGACTATAACCTCGGCAAGTCCTGTCAGAGGCGCAAGTTCAACGGAACCGTTGAGCTTTATTATCTCAACGCTTTCCTTTTTCACACCCTCGAAATAGTTTCTTGTGATGTTCGGATACTTTGTTCCGACTCTCTTGTTCGGGATCTCATCAAGCTTATCCTTCAAAGATGCGGGGCCTGCCACGCACATACGGCATTTGCCGACTCCGAGATCCAAGACCTCATAAAGCTGTCTTCCTTCCTCTAGGAGAGTGTCTTTTCCAACAACTCCGAGATCGGCTGCTCCGTACTCAACATAAGTCGGAACATCGGAAGGCTTTGCAAGAATAAATCGCAGACCTGCATTCTGGTCCTCTAAGATAAGTTTTCTCGACTTCTCACGGGCTGCGGTCACGTCATAACCTGCCTTCTCCATCAGATCGAGAGTCTGATCGGCGAGTCTGCCTTTTGATAGAGCAATTGTCAGCATCAGGCTTTACCTCCGTCCATATACATGATCGTCTCGATCCCTTTGGCCTTGGCATAGGCGTCGAGTTCTTCTTCAGTCATTCCGGTCGTATCAAGAGCAGCGGCTGTTCCTTCGGCTCTCAATGCTTCAACCGTAACCATTGCGGCCTCAAAATCGCCTCCGACAATAACCTTAACTCCGGAAGCGGGCGTGAACTTGTCCTGTCTCATGAGCGCGGTCATCGCAAGCGTCAGTGAGATGGAGAATCCGACTGCGGCCATATCCTTGCCGAAAGTCTTGCAGACGTCGTCGTATCTTCCGCCCGTGAAGATCGGGAAACCGACTTCATAAGTGTATCCCTTGAAGACCATGCCGGTGTAGTAATCGATGCTCTCGATGAGGCCTAAATCTACAGAAACATACTTCAGATATCCGTAGCGCTCCATGATATCAAGGATCTCCTTGATGTTGGAAAGAGCTTCTTTGGCGCTCTCATCGGTAACCCTGGGCAGCATCTGGTCGATAGTGTCATATGTTCCGCCTGATTCGGTGATCATGAGGAGCGTGTCCCTGTCCTCACGGCTCAGGTCGAGCTTTTCGATGGTGACCGAATCCCTGTTTGCAATGGCAGCCTTGATCTTCGCGATGGTATCATCACTGAGTCCCAGCTGTCTTGAAAGTCCCTTGAAGAACTGAACCTGACCGACAGATACCTGAAGGTCTGTCACTCCGATCTCCAAAGCGGACTTGATCGCAAGTGCTAATACTTCAGCATCAGACTTGGCGCCTGATGCACCAAGGAGCTCGATGCCTGCCTGGGTAAAGCCGCTCTGCTTACCGCCGCCGATCTGGCCTGCCCTGTACATATTCTCTATATAAAAGAGCCTTGTCGGCAGTGAATCGTTTCTTCCCGCTGCGTATCTTGCAACAGGGATGGTACCGTCATATCTGGTGCAAAGAAGCCTGCCCTTAGCGTCGGAGAACTTGTAGAGCTCCTCCTCGGCTACGAACCTGCTGTAAACATCGAAATATTCAAGACCGGCAGTCTCGATCTCGTCATAGCCGTTCATAAGGAAAAGGTTCCTTAAACGTGCTTCAAGTTCTCTTTTAAAAGCGCAAAAACCGGGTACCTGATCCGTAAATCCGTCCGGTGTGTAGAATTTATTGCCCATACGCCCTCCTACTTTAGTTGACTAAAGGATTATACCGACAACCCCGTAGACTGTCAACACTTTTCTTTAGTGCAATAAAGAAATTATTCTGAACTATTTATGATATTTTTCTCCGTGAGCAATACGGAAGCCCCTGTAGAGCTGCTCGGCCAGGACCAGCCTCGTCATCAGATGCGTAAGGGTTATATTGCCAAAAGCTATCCTTCTCGATGAGCGCTTTC
>JAFYJR010000145.1 GCA_017538005.1 Clostridia bacterium
CGGCATACGCCAGAGCCCGCGGCACTGACCGCATGTGCTCCTTCGGCGACTGGGTGGCTCTTTCAGACGTCTGCGACGTCGCAACAGCCACTCTGATAAAGAGGGAAGTATCTGACGGTGTCATAGCTCCGGGTTATGAGCCGGAAGCTCTTGAGATACTCAGGACAAAGAGAAACGGCAACTACAACATAGTCAAGATTGATTCCTCTTATGTTCCCGAGGTACAGGAGACAAAGCAGGTCTTCGGTATCACTTTTGAGCAGGGCAGAAACAATTTCAAAATTGACGAGTCTTTGTTGTCAAATATTGTCACGGCAAATAAAGAATTACCTTCATCAGCAAAGCGCGATCTTATCATTGCTCTTATCACTTTGAAATATACACAGTCCAACTCGGTCTGTTTCGCAGTTGACGGACAGGCGATAGGTGTCGGCGCGGGACAGCAGTCAAGAGTGCACTGCGTGCGCCTTGCCGGTTCAAAGGCCGACACCTGGTTCCTTCGGCAGTGCGACAAGGTACTGTCGCTTCCGTTCAAGGACGACATCGGCAGACCTGAGAGGGACAATGTCATAGACGGATACATCAACCAGAATGAAGAGGATGTCTGCGCTGACGGCAACTGGCAGAAGTACTTCAAGTCTCAGCCTTCACCTTTGACTGCCGCTGACAAAGAGGCATTCCTGTCACAGCAGACAGGCGTCGCTTTAGGTTCTGACGCGTTCTTCCCGTTTGCTGATAACATCGAGCGCGCAAAGAAGAGTGGTGTTTCATACATTGCCGAGCCGGGCGGTTCGATACGCGACGATCTGGTAATTGCAAAAGCTGACGAGTACGGCATGACGATGGCATTCACCGGCATGCGTCTCTTCCATCACTGATACGGAGGGTTTTGTAATGAGAGAAAAGAATAATCTTAAAATACTTGTAGTCGGCGGCGGCGGCCGCGAGCACGCGATTATCAAGAAACTCAAAGAGAATCCGGATATTGCCGAGATTTTTGCCCTCCCGGGCAACGGCGGTATAGCTGCCGACGCAACCTGTGTCGACATAGCCGCAACTGACATCGACAAGATTGTCGAGTTTGCATATTTCAATAAAATCGACTTCGCTGTCGTTGCGCCTGACGACCCGCTTGTACTCGGTTGCGTCGACGCGCTTGAAAACCACGGCATTCCCTGCTTCGGTCCCAACAAGGACGCGGCTATTATCGAGGGCAGCAAGATCTTCTCAAAGAACCTGATGAAGAAGTACGGCATCCCCACAGCTGAGTATGCGGTGTTTACTGACAGGGAAGCGGCTCTCAAGTATGTTGAGACCTGCAAGATTCCGATAGTTGTTAAAGCGGACGGTCTTGCTCTCGGTAAAGGCGTCATTATCGCCGAGACCAGGGAACAGGCCGCTGACGCGATAAATATGATGATGCTCGATATGAAATTCGGCAAGAGCGGTTCCCAGATAGTTATCGAGGAGTTCCTTGAAGGACCCGAGGTAACCGTATTGTCCTTCACGGACGGTAAGACGCTCATACCGATGATTTCCTCACAGGACCATAAACGGGCCCTCGACGGCGACAAAGGCCTTAATACGGGCGGCATGGGCGTCGTGGCGCCCAACCCGTATTACACCAAGGAAATTGCCGACGAGTGCATGGAAAAGATATTCCTGCCGACAATGGCGGCAATGAATGCCGAAGGCAGGACTTTCAAGGGCTGTCTCTACTTCGGTCTGATGCTCACTGCTGACGGCCCGAAGGTCATAGAGTACAACTGCCGCTTCGGTGATCCGGAGACTCAGGTAGTACTCCCTTTGCTCAAGACCGACCTTCTGACGATTATGAAAGCGGTACGCTTCGGTAAACTCAGCAGTGTTGATGTTGAGTTTGATGATAAATATGTCTGCTGCGTAGTCATGGCTTCAAAGGGCTATCCCGAAAGTTATGAGAAGGGCTATGAGATCACCTTTGATGAAGGTACTGACGGTGTTTATGTCGCGGGAGCAAAGCTTGTTGACGGAAAACTCCTGACAAACGGCGGCCGAGTTCTTGTCGCGGTCCGTACCGGCGATACATTGCAGGAAGCGATAGACAATGCATACGCCGCGGTAAAGACAATTCATTTTGACAACGCTTATTATCGCACCGACATAGGTCAGCGTGCGCTTAAGGCAGGAAAATAAGAATGGTTTACAGAGTTTATGTAGAAAAGAAGGAGGGTCTCCGTCACGAGGCCGCTTCGCTTAAAAACGAAATAACCGGTCTTCTGGGTCAGAAGGGTGTCACTGATGTCCGCATCATAAACCGATATGATCTTGAGGGCGTCGATGAGGCCACATTTAATCTTGCGGTCAAGACTATTCTGTCTGAGCCGCAGCTTGATGATGTCTATACTGATATTCCTTCATCGGACGCGGCGGTATTCGCTGTTGAGTATCTGCCGGGTCAGTTTGACCAGCGCGCGAACTCCGCTGCCGAATGTATTCAGCTTGTGGCGAAAGGCGATAGACCTCTGGTCCGTTCGGCCAAGGTTTATCTGATTTACGGCTCATGCGACATTGACGCGGTTAAGAAGTATGTTGTAAACCCCGTAGAGGCGCGTATAGCGGCCCTGGAGAAGCCTTCTACGCTTCAGATGCCCATGGACCTTCCCGAGACCGTAGAGACGCTCACGGGCTTTACAGAGTATGATGAAGCCGCGCTTGCGTATTTCGTTTCTTCCAAGGGC
>JAFYJR010000021.1 GCA_017538005.1 Clostridia bacterium
GGTCGTCTTCCATGGAGAGGAAGAACTGTGACTCGCCGGGGTCGCCCTGACGACCTGAACGGCCGCGCAGCTGGTTGTCTATACGGCGGGCCTCATGGCGCTCCGTGCCGACGATGTAAAGACCGCCCGCGGCCTTTACCTGTTCGGCTTCGTCCTTGATTTCTTCCTTGAAAGCGGATTCAAACTCGGCGAAGTCCGCGCGTGCCGCGAGGATCTCTTCGTCGTCTGTCGACGCGAAGCCGGTGGCTTCGGCTATAACCTCATCAGAATATCCCTTGGCGCGGAGCTTTGACTTCGCGAGGAATTCGGGGTTACCGCCGAGCATGATATCAGTACCACGGCCGGCCATGTTCGTCGCAATTGTTACGGCGCCGTATTTACCGGCCTGCGCGATGATCTCAGCTTCACGCTCGTGGTTCTTGGCGTTCAAGACTTCATGTTTGATGCCGCGTTTTTTAAGCATTTTTGAGAGAAGTTCGGACTTCTCGATATTTACCGTACCGACGAGGACGGGCTGGCCCTTCTCGTGGCACTCAAGTATTCTGTCAATGACCGCGTTGAATTTCGCGACTTCAGTCTTGTATATGACATCGGGGTTATCCACACGGATCATCGGCTTGTTTGTCGGAACTTCGACAGGGTAGAGGCCGTAGATTTCCGAGAACTCGTCCGCTTCGGTCATGGCCGTACCGGTCATACCGGCAAGTTTCTTGTAGAGACGGAAGTAGTTCTGGAAGGTGATGGTCGCGAGGGTCTTGGACTCTCTCTGTACACTTACATGTTCCTTGGCTTCAATGGCCTGGTGAAGACCTTCGTTGTAACGACGGCCGAGCATGATACGGCCGGTGAACTCGTCAACGATCAGGACTTCGCCGTCTTTTACGACATAGTCTACATCGCGGTGCATGACACCGTGAGCTTTGATAGCCTGGTTTATGTGGTGAAGGATTGTCGAGTTCTCGGCATCCATGAGGTTTTCTATGTTGAAGTAGGCCTCCGCCTTCGCAACACCGCTCTGGGCGAGGGTGGCTGTCTTGGCCTTCTCATCGACGATGTAGTCGCCGTCGCCGGAATCCTCGTACTCCTGCTTGTCGTTCTGCTCTTTGATCTTGGTCATAGTGAGCGTCTTGACGAAGTTGTCGGCGAGCTTGTAGAGTTCTGTTGACTCTGTGCCCATACCGGAAATAATAAGGGGCGTTCTAGCCTCGTCTATGAGGATTGAGTCGACCTCGTCGACGATGGCGTAGTTCGGGGGCCTCTGTACCTTGTCTCTCTTGTAGGAGACCATGTTGTCACGGAGGTAGTCGAAACCGAACTCGTTGTTTGTACCGTAAGTGATGTCGGCGGCATAGGCCTTCTTACGGTCCTCGTTGTCGAGGCCGTTGACTATAAGACCGACCTCGAGCCCGAGGAAACGGTAGACCTTGCCCATCCACTCGGAGTCGCGGCGGGCGAGGTAGTCGTTTACTGTTACGATGTGCACGCCTTCGCCCGCAAGCGCGTTAAGGTAAGCGGGCAAGGTCGCGACGAGTGTCTTACCTTCACCGGTCTTCATCTCTGAAATACCGCCGTTGTGAAGGATGATACCGCCTATAATCTGTACGGGGTAGTGACGCATGCCGAGCACGCGGTCAGACGCCTCAACGCACGCGGCGAACGCCTCGGGCAGAATGTCGTCGAGCGTTTCACCGTTTGCGAGGCGCTCTTTAAGGGCAGGCGTCACGGCTTTAAGTTCCTCGTCACTCATGGCGCGGAACTTGTCCTCAAGTGCCAGAACCTGATCTTTGATCGGGTTGACTTTCTTAATCTGTTTGGATGAATAATCGCCGAAAAGCGATGAAAAAAGTCCCATTTTCTTTACGGATACTCCTTTTCATAAAATGAATAAACATAATAATACACTTTAGTATAACACAAACCAAAGTAGAATAGGTAATGAATATTTATACAAAACAATGCATATTTATTGACTTTATGCAATTTTCTGCATATAATAACGTATCACTTGAAACGGAGACGAAGCGATGAAACTCTGGACAGGACGGTTTTCAAAGGAAATCGCGAAGGAGACGAATGATTTCAACTCCTCAATTTCCTTTGACCAAAGGATGTATAAAGAGGATATAACGGGCAGCATGGCACACGCGAAAATGCTCGCTGCACAGGGAATAATCACTGATGAGGACAAGGAAAAAATCCTCACCGGTCTGCAGAATATTCTTGATGACATTGAAAGCGGAAAACTTGCGATAGATCCGAATGCGGAAGATATCCATACTTTCATCGAAGCCGAACTGACAGACAGAATCGGTGATGCGGGAAAGAAGCTTCATACCGCGAGGTCCAGAAACGATCAGGTCGCTCTTGACATACGCCTTACGCTTAAAAAAGAGACGGATGAAGTCTCGGACCTTTTGCAAAAGCTTCTGGCGGTTCTTGATAAAAAGGCCACCGAAAACGACGACACGGTGATGCCGGGGTATACACACCTGCAGCGCGCTCAACCTGTCGTTTTCGGCAACTATCTCAGAGCCTACGCCGAGATGTTCAAAAGGGATCTCGGCAGGCTCGCGGACGCGAAGAAGAGGATGAATTTTTCGCCTCTCGGAGCGGGAGCTCTCGCGGGCACAACATATAACATAAATCGTGAGATGACAGCTGAGGCATTGGGATTTGACGGCATCTGCGAAAACACTCTGGACGCGGTCTCCGACAGGGATTTCTGCATAGAACTTGCGAATGCCCTCAGTCTTGTAATGGTCCATCTTTCAAGGTTTTCCGAAGAGATAATTCTCTGGTGTTCCTGGGAGTTCAAATTCATTGAACTTGATGATGCTTTCTCTACCGGTTCATCGATAATGCCTCAGAAAAAGAACCCGGACATCGCTGAACTTGTCAGGGGTAAATCCGGCAGAGTCTTCGGCGATCTCATGACGCTGCTGACGGTTATGAAAGGTCTGCCTCTCGCATACAACAAAGATATGCAGGAGGACAAGGAGGCTATCTTCGACGCCTTCGATACAGTTAAGATGTGTCTTACCGCTTTCACACCCATGATTGACACGATGACGGTCAACAAAGAAAACATGAGAAATGCCGCCGCCAAAGGCTTTATCAACGCCACCGACTGCGCCGACTATCTTACCAAAAAGGGTCTTCCTTTCAGGGACGCCTACAAAATCACCGGTGAAATCGTCTCTCATTGTATCAAAACAAATGAGACCCTCGAAACCCTCCCGCTTGAACAGTATAAGCAGTTTTCAGACCTGTTTGACGGCGATGTATACGACGCGATAAACCTTGAAACCTGCGCGAAGAACAGGATTAAATAACACAAAAACAAAAGCCCGACTTTGTGAAAAAGTCGGGTTTTTCTATTGCCCTTTTATGTGTTATAATTTTACTGTAATTTTGCTTTCGGGAGAAGAATATGAGACTTAAATGTGATTATTGCGACCACTATCTGGCGGATACCGATGAGCGGTGTCCCAACTGCGGAGCGCCGAACAGGAAGCTCAAGAGGAACGCGGTAAAGATACCGCAGACTATTGAAGAGCTTCAGGCCTTCGCGGAGCAGCATAACCTGCCGCTTGATAAAATGCATTTCCATATCGGTGAGGACTATAAGGAGCCGAAGGCCTTCGGTATCTACAAGGATGACAAAGGAAACTTTGTCGTCTATAAAAACAAGGCCGACGGCACAAGAGCCGTGCGCTACGAGGGCAAAGACGAGGCTTACGCGGTAAATGAACTTTACCAGAAGATGAAGGCCGAGATAAACGAGGAGCGCCAGTACACCGCGAGCCATTCAACGGGCCGGAAGAGTTCCTCGGGCGGCGGCGATAAAAAGAAAAAGTCAGTCGGTAAGATTATCGGACTGGTTCTGGCCGTTTACTTTGGTGTCGGCATTCTGTTCTCACTTATAACGGGACTTCTGATCGGTGACCGGGCAGGCACCGGATATTACAAGTATGATGATACTCTCTATTATCAGAGGAACGGCAGCTGGTATTATTACGACGATACCTATAATGACTGGTATTCCACTACGGTAGACGATGAACTGCAGAATAACTATGACGACTATTTTGAGTCGTACAGTTATGACGACAGTTACGGCGGTTCCGATTACACCGACAGTGACAGTTATTATGACCACTACTACGACACGGACAACAACTGGGACGATGACTGGGACGACGATGACTGGGACTATGATTCCGACTGGGATTCCGGCTGGGATTCAGGTTATGACTCAGACTGGGATTCAGACTGGTAAGAGGTGGATTATGTTTGGTAAAAATTCAACAGGCAATGTAATCGTCGCAGGTATGGGACAGGGCGGTATGGTTGCCGCAATGTACCTGGCACTTGCAGGATTCAAAGTTGATGTTTTTGAAAAAGCGCCGGAGGGTAAGGTGAGTTACCCCTGGTATGACGACATAACTTTCAACATCTTTGAAAAGGTCGGCATACCCGAGCCGCCGCGTGAGTGCTATACACAGAAGAGCAAGTGGCTTTTTGTTTCGCCGGATGAAAAGAACTCTCTGGCGGTACCGCCCATGCCCCCGATGGTTGAGGTTTCAATCTCCAGAAGGGGCCTGAATGAACACCTCTGCGATCTCGCAAAGGGAGCGGGCTGTACCCTTCACTATGGCGAAGAAGTTGAAGAGTTGCTGATTTTTGCCAACAAGGTTACAGGCGTCAAAACCTCAAAGGGAACTTATAAAGCTGACCTTGTAATTGACGCGACAGGATTGTTCTCAAAACTCCGCAGGCAGGTGCCGAAGAAGTTCGGCATACAGGCGGAGCCTGCGCATGACGACCTCATGAGCGGCTACCGCGCCTTCTTCAGGCGCCGTCCGGGTTCCGCGACTCCGGATCCTGAGAGCACCCTCTATGTCATGCACAAA
>JAFYJR010000146.1 GCA_017538005.1 Clostridia bacterium
ATGAGGAGTATGTCTATTTCAGAACCGACCATCACTGGACAACACGCGGTGCCTATCACGCCTATGTCGCGTTCTCAAAGACCGCGGGCTTTAAGCCGACGAAACTTGAAGACCATGAGAAGGGCCAGTTTGACACCTTCGTCGGCACGCTCTACGCGTGGTCCGGGGCATCGATTCTGAAAGAGAAACCCGACTATCTCGAGTACTTCTTCCCGATTTGCGAGACCACGGCTGTCCGCTATCCGAACGGTTACATTAAAGACGAGGAAGCAATACCGATGAAGGTCATAAACGAGAACCCTGCAGTCGGCAAGTATACCTGCTTCATAGACGGCGACAACCCCGTAACCAAGATTACAACCACTGCAAACACGGGCAGAAAAATCGTCGTTATCAAAGAATCATACGGTAACTCCTTCGTCCCGTGGATCTGTGACAACTTTGACGAGGTCTGGGTAATTGACCCGAGAAAGGTAAATGAGAAAGCCAACGAGATTGACCTCAAGTCTTTTTGCAATGAGTACGGCATAACCGATGTTCTTTTCTTAAACTACATCTTTGCCTGCACAAATGATCAGTCATACATACCGGAGTTCAACAGACTTCTCGGCAATACATAGAAAGGATAAAGACATGGAAGAATTCAGATATGATACGCAACTTCTCATAGATGGCGATGACCTCGACGAGGATGAGGTTCACGATTATTTCATGGAAAACTTTGAAGGCGACTGTCTCCTCGCAGTGGGTGGTGACGGAGACCCGATAAAAATCCATTTCCACACCAACGAACCCTGGAAGGTGCTTGAATACTGCGCCTCAATAGGCGAGATCTACGACATAGTCGTTGAGGATATGGACAGACAGTCCAGAGGTCTTCAGGGCTGAAAAGAGAAAAGCGAAGCGGCAGGTCCCAAATCATGGGGACCTGCCTTTTTTTGCACGAAAATCGAAAAAAGTTGAAGTTGTATTCTATTGTCATATCGCAGAGGCAGGTTGATTGTGATATTATATCAGTAGGCCGCGTCACCATTTATGTAACGGTGACAGCGGTAAATAGTTTTTTCGGGGGTTTTTATATGTGCGGAATAGTCGGTTTTACCGGGCAGCAGAATGCCGCCCCGATTCTTTTGGACGGTCTCAAAAAACTTGAATACAGAGGATATGATTCGGCCGGCATTGCGGTTATGTGCGATGCGCAGATTTCGGTAAACAAAGTCACCGGCAGGATTGCCAATCTCTGCGAAAGGACGAAGGACGGCGAAGCCGTGCCCGGCACAGTGGGTATAGGCCATACCCGCTGGGCGACACACGGCGCGCCGACAGAGGAGAATGCGCATCCGCATCTTTCCAATGACGGCCGTTTTGCCGTTGTACACAACGGCATCATAGAAAACTACATTGCCCTGCGTGAGAAACTCATCAAGGACGGGTATCACTTCGACAGCGAGACTGATACGGAGGTAATTGTCCATCTGGTTGAGCGTTACTACAAGGGCGATATGCTGGAAGCGCTCATAAAAACAACGAATAAACTTCAGGGCTCATATGCCCTTGGTGTCATCTGCTCTGAGGAGCCGGGAAAGATATACGCGGCGAGGGAAGCGAGCCCGCTTATCATCGGCGTCGGAGCGGATGAAAACTATTTTGCGTCGGATGTCACGGCGCTCGTAAATCATACCAGGAATGTCATTTACCTGGAGGACGGTGAGTTCGCCGAACTTTCTCCGGATGCCGTCCATGTCTACGACTGTCTCGGAAAGCCCGTTGACAAGAAAGTCACCAGGGTTTTATGGGATGTACAGGCGGCCGAAAAGGGCGGATATGAGCATTTCATGCTCAAGGAGATAATGGAGCAGCCGGCCGCCGTAAAAGCGACAATAGCTCCGCGCGTAAAAGACGGAAAGATAGTTTTTGAGGAACTGGGAATTACATTGCCACAGCTCAAAAAGATAAGAAAGATAGTCATTACGGCCTGCGGCTCCGCTTATTACGCGGGCTGCGCGGGTAAATACGCGATAGAACATTTAAGTAAAATTCCGGTTGAGGTGGAACTCGCGAGCGAACTTCGCTACAGCGATCCGCTGATTGACGAGCATACGCTGCTCGTCGTCATCTCGCAGTCGGGCGAAACCGCGGATACCATAGCCGCGATGAAGGAGTGCAAGGCGAGAGGAGCGAAGTCGCTCGCGATAGTAAACGTCGTCGGAAGCACCGTGGCAAAACTCGCGGACTATACGGTTTACACCTGGGCGGGCCCTGAAATCGCTGTAGCTACGACGAAAGGCTATACCACGCAGGTGACGGTTCTTTACATGCTCGCGCTTTATTTTGCCGATATGCTTGACCGAGTTGACGATTACAGTATTCGTCTTAAGGCAATAGAGTCGCTTCCGAGAAAGATACAGCAGGCCATAGACATAAACTCTCATGTCCAGTATCTGGCCCAGAAATATCACGGCAGCAAATCGCTGTTCTTCATAGGCAGAAATACTGACTATGCCACTGCCCTCGAGGGTTCCCTCAAGATGAAGGAGATTTCATATCTTCATGCCGAGGCATACGCGGCAGGTGAACTCAAGCACGGAACAATCGCGCTTATCGAGGACCACCAGCCGGTAATAGCGCTGTGCTGCAACCCGATGATAATGGAAAAGACACTGAGCAATATCGTCGAGGTTAAATCACGCGGAGCTGAAGTGCTCGCTCTGACATTCAAGAACAATCAGAAAATCCTGTCCGTGGCGGATGACTTTATGTTCATACCCGATATTGACGCTTTGTTCTCCGCCGTAATAGAAATAGTACCTCTGCAGCTTCTCGCTTACTATGTCGCGAAGGAAAACGGATGCGACATAGACAAGCCAAAGAATCTCGCAAAGTCTGTTACGGTTGAATAGGGGGAACGGACATGAAAAACTGCGCGATAGTAGGCATCAACTGGGGCGATGAAGGAAAGGGCCGTATGGTCGACCTCCTGACCGAGGAGTTTGACGTTGTCGTACGCTATCAGGGCGGCGGCAATGCCGGTCACACGGTGGTAAATGAGGAAGGCAAATTTGCCCTTCATCTTCTGCCGTCCGGTATATTCAGACCCGGTGTTTTGAATATCCTGGGAAACGGAGTTGCGCTTGACCCGGAGAATCTCTGGGCTGAGATGGAAGATCTGACTTCAAAAGGAATAAGCATCACCCCGGACAATCTGAAAATCAGCAACAGGGCTTCGCTTCTTCTTCCCTGGCACAGGGAACTTGACGCTCTTGAAGAACTGAGACTTGCCGACAAGAAATACGGTTCCACAAAACAGGGCATAGCGCCGTTTTATTCGGACAAGTATCAGAAGAAGACGATACTTGCGGGAGAACTTTTTTATCCCGAAGAAATGCGCGCTCACCTTGAAGACCTGTTGGAGTGGAAGAACCTCACCCTGACAAAAGTCTACGGCGCCGATCCTCATTCGATGGAGGATCTTGAGAAGTGGATGAGCGACTTCTGTGACAGGATAAAACCTTTTATCTGCGACACCGGAGAGGTCCTGAAAAAGGCGCAGAATGAGGGCAAGCGGATACTGTTTGAGGCGCAGCTCGGCGCTTTGCGTGACCTGGATTTCGGTATTTTCCCGTACACAACATCTTCAAATACAACGGCTGCTTACGCGCCGATTGGTTCGGGCCTTCCGTCCCTTAAACTGACGGACGTCATCGGAGTGGTCAAGGCGTACTCGACCTGTGTCGGCGAAGGCCCGTTTGTCTGTGAGATGTTCGGTGAGGAGGCGGACAAACTCCGTGAAGCCGGCTTCGAGTACGGTGCCAAAACCGGACGACCGCGCCGTGTCGGCCCGATTGACCTCGTCGCGACACGCTATGGCGTGGAAGTTCAGGGAGCGACGAAGATAGCCCTTACTAAACTTGATGTCTTAAGTTATCTTGAAGAAATTCCGGTCTGCACACACTATATTGTAAACGGAAAACTCACTGATAAATTCCCGTTCCCGCCCGATCTTTCAGAGGCGAAACCCATGATTGAATATGTCAAAGGCTGGAACTGCGACATCTCGAAAGTGCGCCGCTGGGCGGAACTGCCGGAAGAGGCGCAAAGCTATGTCATTATGATTGAGGATGCAATAGGATGCCCGATAAGCTATGTCTCAGTCGGACCTGAGCGAGAGAGCATCATTTTAAGATAACGGAGAAAAACGATGGAAAAAGTACTGGTCTTGGATTTCGGCGGTCAGTATAATCAACTGATTGCGCGCAGAGTGCGCGAGCAGCATATATACGCGGAGATTAAGCCGTATGACAGGATAACACCCGAGGAAATAAAGAAGGCAAAGTATAAGGGCGTTATTTTCACCGGCGGTCCCAACAGTGTCTATGACCCGGCATCGCCGCATTATGATCCCGAAGTGCTGAATCTGGGCATTCCGATTCTCGGAATTTGTTACGGCGCCCAGCTTATGGCCTTTATGGCGGGCGGCACCGTATCGGATGCCGGAGAATCGGGCGAATACGGCAAAACAAAACTGAGTCTTTCCAAAAGCACGATCTTTCGCGGTATTCCGAGCGGCATCGACTGTTGGATGAGCCACAGGGACTTTATAAGCAAATTGCCGGACGGATTCAAAACAATCGCGGTGACGGATAAGTGTCCCTGCGCCGCGATGAGCGATGTAAAACGCAAGCTTTATGCAGTTCAGTTTCATCCGGAAGTCACTCATACCGAATACGGCAGGGAAATCCTGACTAACTTTTTATACGGTGTTTGCGGATGCTCGGGAGACTGGTATGTCGAGGATTACACCGGTGAGCTGATTGAGAAATACAAAACAGAGCTTGCCGGGAAAAAAGTGCTTCTGGCGCTTTCCGGAGGCGTGGATTCGTCAGTCGCGGCCGCGCTTTTGTCAAAAGCCGTCGGGGACAATCTCACCTGCGTCTTTGTCGATCATGGTCTTTTGCGAAAAGGCGAAGGCGACATCGTCGAGAAGACTTTCAGCGGAAGATTCGGACTTAATCTCATACGGGTCAACGCGAAAGACAGATTTCTTGAGAAACTTGCCGGCGTAAAGGAACCGGAACAAAAAAGGAAAATAATCGGGGAAGAATTTATCCGTGTTTTTGAGGCGGAGGCCTCAAAGATAGGACATGTCGATGTTCTGGCACAGGGTACAATCTATCCCGATGTAATAGAGAGCGGAAAGGGCGATTCCGCAGTAATAAAGAGCCATCACAACGTAGGCGGCCTGCCTAGCGTAATATCTTTTGACGAGATTGTTGAGCCCCTGCGCGACCTGTTCAAGGACGAGGTCAGAAGCGCCGGTGAGATTCTCGGTTTGCCCCGTGAACTTGTCTGGAGACAGCCTTTCCCGGGCCCCGGACTTGCGGTCAGAATAATAGGCGACATAACCGAGGAAAAACTCGATACTCTCCGTGAAGCAGACGCGATTTTCAGGGAAGAGGTCGGAAAGTGTGAAGTTCTTCCGGATCAGTTCTTTGCCGTATTGACGGACACAAGGACAGTCGGCGTTATGGGAGATGCCAGAACCTACGGTTACACCGTCGCCCTTCGCGCGGTCACAACGGACGATTTTATGACCGCGACCTGGACAAAAATTCCGTATGATGTTCTTGAAACAGCGAGCAACAGAATAACAAATGAGGTCCTCGGTGTTTCAAGAGTTGTATTCGATATATCTTCAAAACCTCCGGCAACGGTGGAATGGGAGTAAGGAGCAAAAACCATGGCAACAAAGTATATTTTTGTAACAGGAGGCGTTGTATCAGGCCTCGGAAAAGGAATAACGGCAGCATCGCTCGGTCGTCTGCTTAAAGCCCGCGGTCTTAAGGTTGCGGCTCAGAAACTTGACCCCTACATCAACGTTGATCCGGGTACTATGAGTCCCTATCAGCACGGTGAGGTCTACGTTACGGAAGACGG
>JAFYJR010000022.1 GCA_017538005.1 Clostridia bacterium
ACTTTTCTCTCATCAAAAGGAATGGGCTTGATTTCATCAAGAGGCACCTTTATCTGTCCTGAATAAGCAGGTTGCCAGTAATC
This sequence comes from Clostridia bacterium, assembly GCA_017538005.1. GTDB lineage: Bacteria > Bacillota > Clostridia > Oscillospirales > Acutalibacteraceae > UBA1227. The sequence goes on from JAFYJR010000022.1 coordinate 84, forward strand.
ACCTTCAGCCTGCCAGCAGGACATCGGATCAGTTGCTTTTACAACATAGTCAACCAAAACACCGGGGATAATTACTTCTTTGGGATTTAACGTCTCTTTCTTTGCAATGTATTCAACCTGAACGACAACAATACCTCCGGTATTCTTAGTCGCCTCAGCAACGGCGAGACCTTCATTTATAACGGATTCATGAGCAAAAGAAATATTTCCGTTTTCATCGGCTATCGTGCCTCGAAGTATTGCAACATCGATGTCAAATCCGGGATAAAAGAGGTATTCTTCACCGTCAAACTGAACAACCTTTACAAGTTCATCCTTCGCAGACGCATTCATACGCCCGCCTTCGACGCGGGGATCGACGAATGTGCCGAGACCGGTCTTTGTGATAAGACCGGGACGGCCTGCCGCTATCTCACGCCACAGGTTGACTATAACACCCTGCGGCAGGCAGTAGCTTTCAAGCTGCTCGGCACGGGCCTGGTCACAAAGTGTGAAGGCGGAGCCGATGTGCGCGCTCGTCCATTTTGCGACGAGGCCTGGTCCGGCCTCGCCGAGACGTGTTGCTCCTCGCGCGCCGTGTTCAGTATCCGGCTCATCGCGTTTTACGCGGTCCCAGCCTAAAAACTTGTTACCCACACCCCAGTCGCCAAGGGCTGAAGCCTGTTTTAAGTGTATTCCCTTCGGATGACCGGTCTCTTTGTACCGGTCACGGATGGCGCACGCTATCTCCTCCGCCCAGCCGGAAAGTCCCATTCCGGCAACGGCCAGCGTCGCGCCGTCCTCTATAAGCTCAGCAGCTTCAGCTGCGGTAATAAACTTTGCCATAATTACCTCACTTATGATTTTTCAAAAACTCTCGTGTTAAAGCGACAGCCTTCTTTGCTCCGCCGCCTATCCACAGATGTTCTGCCGGAAACTCATGAAACTCGCAATCGGGATACTTTTTTGCTGCCTCCCTTGAATAAGAGACATTTACAATGTGATCCTTATTGCCGTGTAAAAGGAGTACCGGCTTTCTGAAAGTACATATCTGATCGTAGGGATCAAGATCAATTACGTCTGTACAGTAGTTCTTTCCGACATGAACTATTGCGCACCAGAATTTCTCAGGCGGGTTCTTCGGATCAAATCTCGCTGTTATCATCGAACCTTTTCTGGCGTCATCGCAGATTGAAAGCGCCGGATAATAGAGAATGATTCTTTTTATATCGTTCTCAACTACAGGCGCCGCGAGCGCGGTAGCCATACCGCCCTGTGAGCAACCCCAGAGGGTAATATCGTCCTTATCGACGAAATCACAGCCTTGCGCATATCGCAGGACAGATATGACATCTCTTGACTCCTGCACGGCGCTCATTCCGACAGAACTGCCGCCGGAAATACCGGAGCCCGAGCGGGTAAAGTCATAGCAGAAACAGACATAGCCGTCGTTTACGACTTTTCGCGCGTATCGGAAAGTTGTCCACATATTTGCGCAGAACTCATGGGACATGACAATTGCGGGAAGTTTGCCGGTATAGTTTTTCGGCGAAACAATTATTCCCCGTATTGTGTTCCCTTGTTCGCTCTTCGTTGTAAAAGGCTTTATCTTATAATCAAACATTTTATATCTCCCCGAGATATTTTCTTGTGGCCTTCTTTGATGCTCTGCCGCCCCGCAGGATAAATCCGTGGTCGCCGTGTACCTCAACCAGTCTGCAGTCCGGATAAAGCTTTGCGGCCTTTCTGGAATAGTCTATATTGACTATCTTATCCTCAATACCGTGGACAATGAACACAGGCTTTTTGAAGCCGCAGATTTCCTTGTAGGGATCAAGCGTCATTGAATCCAGCGGATATTTCTTACCGACTTTGAAAACAATTGCGCGGAAAGTATCAGGAACGTTATTCGGATCTATTTTCGTACCGATGACATTGCCTGCGCGGGCATCATCAGGAATACAGAGCGCCGGATAGTAAAGAACTATTCTCTCTATCTTGTCCTCAACCTCGGGAGCAGTAAGAGCCGAAACCATGCCGCCCTGTGAGCATCCGGCAAGGATGATGTGATTCTCATCGACAAAATCAAGTGAACGGACATAATCAAGGAGATTCTTTAAGTCCTCCTTGTTGTCTATTACGCTCATAAACTCACCGCTGCCGCCGGAGACAAGGCTGCTGCCCGAGTTCGGGAAATCATATACAAAGGCCGCGTAGCCCATATCAACAAACACCTTGGCGTATGAGAGCGATATGAGCATATTGCTGCCAAAGCCGTGACTTACAATTACAGTCGGCAGCTTTCCTTTTGCGTCCTTTGGAAGCATTATGCAGCCGGCAAGTCTTACGCCGTTGCTCATAATCTTAAATGGTCTGTAGCGCATATTCAGTCCTCCTCTATTGCGTAGGCTTTATATGAAATCATAAAATACAGTTTCTTTTCCTTGATTCTGAACTTCATTGAAAGCATGGCAAAGCACGGTGTGCTCTCAAGCCATTTGTAGCGCTCATCGTCCGTGTGGAAATACAGGAACTCCCTGAAATAGAGATAGTCCGAAAGATAATGCTTGAGTCCCAGGATGTTCTTCGGAACGCTCTTATACTTCGGCATCATCCTGCCGTCGGTGAAGAGGTCTATTACGGCGCCGTCCTCAGTGTGAATCTGATACTTAGCGAGAACATCGGATGTTATGCCGAGGAAGTGTATTGTGTTCCAGTCGGCTCCGAGCGGTCGTATCTCACCGTTTATTACCGGGCCTTCACAGGGACCGTCAAGAATCGGGATGACAACCTGCATTCCGAGACCCTTGAAGCCGACAAAGTGCATTGCCGCGGGGCAGGCGCACTCAGTGTAGTAAAGCAGTTTTGTCTTCATACGCGCACCCCCTATTCAACCTTAATTGCGGTGAAGGTAACGGTGTTGCCCTCAACCTTGTCGACTCTGATAAACGAAATAATGTGGGCAAGCCATGTGTAGCCCGGCCAGCCCGTGCTAGGAAGAATACTGAGCATCTTCGTGTTTCTGCCGTATACATCGCACGAGATTGTCGCGAGTTTGTTGGGCTTTGCCACAAATTTGCTCTCAAAAGAAACAGCACCCGCCGCGTCAACGGATTTCCACAGCGTTGACACAACAGGTACAATCTCAGCATTAACCTTACCCGAAACAGAACCGTTCTTTACCCTGAAGGATTTTCGTCCGCCGGGTGCAAGGTTCGTGTTTTCGATGTCTTCAAAGAATTCTATCTTTCCGGAATACAGTTCCGTAAAACTCGGATCCGGAAGATGAACGGGGTTTGTAAAGACGCTCACCGGGATACCTCCTCAAATAATACTACAACTTAATAATACTCTCGCACGCCTTCCAATTCCATTGACAAATATGTAAATGTTTACATATTGAATTTGTCATATTTGTCAATTGAGACAGGTGTCCGATTTGGTTATAATAGACAAGAACAGCAAAGGAGATGGCCATGAGAAACCTGAAATATGCCATTTTAGGCCTTGTAAACAGAGAACCCATGACGGGATATGACATAAAAAAAGCCTTCGAGGACCGCGCTCTCACGAGTTTCTGGCATGCCGAGCACAGTCAGATATACCCGGAGCTCAAACGCCTGGTCGACGAAGGAATGTTAAATTTTGACACGGACATCCGCGGCGAGAAGATGGAAAAGAAACTCTACACCATTACCCCCGCCGGAAGAAATGAGTTTCTTGAATGGCTTAAAGATGATGTTCCTGTTGAGCGCACTTACAAGGACATCTTCCGTCTCCGCACATTCTATTCCGAAAGCCTGACTGACGAGGAATTCCTGACTCTTCTTAAAAGCCAGCTTAAACAGCACAAGGAAAAGCGCGATCATCTGGCAGAAATAAGAAGGAGTGTCTTTTTGGACACTCCTCCTGAAAAAGGTACGCGTGAACTTGGCGATTATATGGTCTTGGACGGCGCGGTTTTGAGAGAAGAATCATACGTCGCCTGGCTCGAGCACTGCATAAAGATATTCAGATAAGTCGCGGTCTCCGCGGCTTGTTTCTTTTTTGCGAGAGCCTGGACTTTTACGGGAAGACCGTAGAGGTTGATGAAGCCCTGGGCGTCGTGGTGGTCGTAGTCGCTCTCACCGAATGTCGCCATGTCCTCTGAGTAAAGTGTATAGG
>JAFYJR010000147.1 GCA_017538005.1 Clostridia bacterium
TAACCTGTTTGACATAAGTTGAACCCCTTTGTGCAATTTTAATAAACAATACTTTATACATTATACACAAGTTATTGTTAATACGCAACATTTTTTGCGTCGTTTTTAATAAAAATGCACAACAAAAAGGGGTTCGTTAGTGTATTTCGCATAAAACGAAGGGTCTGTTTTAGGTAGTTATTACACCTAATTCCTCTTGTGTAATTTCACGACAATTTCCGGGTAAAAGGTCAATATCTAGTGGTAACCCCCCCATTTTTGTCCGTTTAAGCACAAGAACCCTGTTGCCTGTCGCGGCAATCATCCGCTTAATCTGGTGGTACTTTCCCTCACAGATTTTTATTTCAATTTTTCTTTCGTCAAGCACATTTATTTTTGCCGGCAGACATCTCGTTTCATCCTTCAGGACGATTCCCGACTCAAGTTTTTCCACATCGTCCTCACTTATCGGATCCGCAAGCTCGGCAATGTAAGTTTTCTCAACATGGTTCTTCGGCGACAGGATTTTGTGGGCAAAATCCCCGTCATCGGTTATAAGTACAAAGCCCGTGGTGTCGGCGTCAAGGCGACCGGCCGGAAAGAGACCGGGCCTTTTAAGGCCGTCGGGCACGAGATCCAGCACGGTCTCGTGCTCGCGGTCGTCAGTCGCGCTGACAACACCCGCGGGCTTGTTTAGCATAATATAGACGTGCTCGCGATAGCAAAGCGGTGTACCGTCAACAACAACCTCTGATGTTTCAGGATTAACCTGAATATCAGAGGTTGCGGCTTTTTCACCGTCCACTGTCACGAGACCGTCCCTGATTAACTTTTTCACATCATTGCGTGAATACTTCCCCTGGGAAGCTATGAGTTTATCAAGTCTCATGGCGTTTACAGTTTTATGTTGTAATTCGGTCTCTCATGAAGAGGCGGATCATCGCGATACGGTGAACCGTAATCGTCATCAAGAGGTACATCTATAACCGAAGGATGGCGTATGAGTCTCGGTTCTACGAATTCCGACTCTTTTTCCTTCGGCCGCTCACTCCGGGATTTCGAAGACTTTCTGGAAGCCGCGTTCATGGACTTCTGAAGTTCCTTTATCTCGGCATAGCTCTTTCCGATTCTGTATTCGGCATCGGTTACGATGTCATTGACATAAGCGGAAGCCTTGAGTTTTAAGTCACGGGACTTTTCGGTCGCATCCGCGAGCTGTTCCCTTGACCTGGACTCTGCGTCCTCGACAAGGCGTCTTGCCTCTCTCTTCGCGTTCTCGAGATACTTGTCGGCATCAGCTCTTATTATGTCAGCCTGAGCCTGGGCTTCAACGACGATGTTATCGTGTGAAGCAGCTTTCGCGGCCTCGTCCTTTGCCGCATTTACTGTCTCCTGGGCCTTTGCCTGCGCGGTTTTGACCAGCTGCTCAGTCCTGTGCGCCGTCTGGGCATCCATATCCTTGGCGCGTTTCTCAGCGGAGGCAATAAGGTCCTTGCTGATTATCTTCGCGTCGGAGATAACCATATCAGCCTCGCGTGTCGCGCGATCGAGTATCTCCCTGCGCTCGGTCGCTATGAGCTGGGCCTGTTTTATCTCCTCCGGAAGCGTTGCGCGGAGGTCATCGATGACTGCTCTCATGGCTTCCACATCGATGGTCATTCTGTTTGAGAAGGCTTTGCCGCGAGCATCAGACATTATGTCTTCCATCTCTTCGAGGAGCTCTTCTATTGAAGCCACAAAATCAGTCCTTTCTTAAGTGTTTTTCTATGTCGTCCAGCACTGATGCCGGGACAAATTCGGAGATGTCCGCTCCGAAAGCGCCGAGCTGACGGACAAGACTCGAGCTAAGGAACATGTTCTCGGCACGAGTGGTGATGAATACTGTTTCAAGTTCGGGATTTAAGTGTCGGTTGCTGAGAGCCTGCTGGAACTCGGAATCAAAATCCGAAAGAGCGCGCAGGCCTTTTACCACGACATTTATGTCATGGTCTCTGCAGTACTCCGCAAGGAGACCGTCATATGAATCGACTGTTACATTCGGAATATTCGCCGTTGCCTTCTTAAGAAGCTCCGTGCGTTCTTCCGCTGAAAAAGTGTATTTGCCCTGCTTGGCGAAGTTTGTCATGGCAACGACGACAACCTCATCAAACAAAGCGGCTGCGCGCTCGATAATATCGAGGTGGCCGTTTGTGACGGGATCAAAACTGCCCGGACAAATTGCTCTGGTCATCGTCATTCTCCTTGTTTCTGTAGACGGTAATCTTTATCTTGCCGTACCTGTATTCCTTATGCTTTGAGAATCTTGAAACAGCGTCGGGAAGGGTTTCTTCTTTTGCTGTTTCACAGATTATTATGCCGTTTTCGGACATAACATCCGGAAGATAACCGAGCGCTTCGGTTATGAGTCCCTGGCCGTACGGAGGATCAAGAATCGCTATGTCAAAAACATCCTTCGTAAGTTTCAGGAATCCCAGGGAATCCTCGTTTCTGACAATCGCTTTTTCCGCGAGTCTGGTATGTTCCAGGTTCTCTTTAACGACGCTCACGGCGGCGCGGCTTTTGTCAACGAAAACGACGCTCTGAGCGCCTCTGCTCAGCGCCTCTATACCGAGCTGTCCCGAACCTGCGAAGAGGTCCAGAACCCGCGCGCCTTCAACCTCAAACTGGATAATGCTGAAGATTGATTCCTTGACCTGGTCGGTAGTGGGGCGTACATCGAGTCCATCCAAAGTCCTGAGTTTCATACCTCGCGCGTAACCTGTTATGACTCTCATTACATACCTCCCCAAAATAACAATTAATTATATCATTAAGAGAGAAGTTTTGTAAACTATGAAAAGTGTCGTTTTATGTTTACTGCGTCCGCAACGGATATGCCCTTTACCTTTGAGAGCGCGTCGATATCGGCGCGCTTTATGTTGTCTATCGTCTTGAATTCTCTCCAGAGAGCTTCCGCCTTTTTCTGTCCGATGCCCTCTATGGAAGTGAGTTCACTCTGTTTCGCTGTCTTCTGATGTTTCTTGTGATGGAAGCTTATCGCGTAGCGATGCACTTCTTCCTGAATTCCGGAGACGAGTGTGTATACCTTCCTGGTTGCGCTGATCTGTATCTCTCCGCCGTTTCCGGTTATCGCACGGGTCTTGTGTTTGCCGTCCTTGACCATTCCGAACACAGGGATGTAAAGGTCAAAACCTTGCATGACCTCCAAGGCGACATTCACCTGGTTTTCTCCGCCATCCATCAGAATAAGGTCCGGAAGCGGCGGAAAATCAGGGTCATCCTTATGTGAGAAGCGACGGGTAAGGACCTCGCGCATTGCGCCGAGATCGTCGCCGGGAGTCGCTTCTTTGAGAATAAACTTGCGGTAACCGGCCTTGTACGGCGCTCCGTTTTTGAATACTATCATGCCTCCGACTGTATCTGCGCCGGCGGTATGGCTTATATCGTAACTTTCAATGTACTCGGGCGCTTTTGCCAGTCCCAGAAGTTCTCCGAGCTCGTAGACAGCAGAATCCGCCTTGGTCTTGGACCTTCTCTGCGCGAGAGCTTCGTACGCGTTATTTTTCGACATCGAGACAACTTCAACCTGTCTGCCGCGTCTGGGAACAATCACTTCAACCTTCGTACCTCTGCGCTTTGTAAGCCATTCGGCTATGAGTTCGGGGTTCTCGCACTCGCCGTCCAGAACCACGAGTTTCGGTATATCATCGCGAACAGCGTAGAAGCGTTCAAGTATCTCACTTCTGGTATTCTCAAGCGACTCGTCGAGTTCCGTGAAATAGTTCGCGCTTCCCGTAAGCCTTCCTTCTGAAAAACGCAGGACATTGAAGCAGATTTCATCGTCCTGGCGGGCAAGCGCGAAGACATCTTTCGTCTCGTCGCCCGAAAATACAACCTTCTGCTTTTCCGTAAGCCGCTTTATCGCCTTTATTCTGTCGCGCGTCTCCGCGGCTTTCTCATATTCGAGATTGTCGGAGAACATCTGCATTTTCTTTTCAAGGGCCTCAAGATACTCCTTCGTACCTCCGCCCTTTAAGAATTCTATAGCATCCTTCAGCGCCGCATCATACTGCTCTTTGCTCATTTTTCCCGCGCACGGCGCACCGCACTGACCCATATGGTAATTGAGGCACGGACGCGTCTTTGTCTTCACCGGGAAAGTCTTGTTGCACTGGGGAAGTTTAAAAATCTTCAGTGCGGCGTCGAGCGACTCGTTTACGACAAAGCCGCTGATATACGGACCTATGTATGTGGCGCCGTCATCCGCCCGCTGCAGAGCCTTCCTGAGACGCGGCCACTCATCATTTGTCAGTTTTATGTATTTATGACCCTTGTCATCCTTGAGAAGGATATTGTACTTGGGCTTGTTCTGCTTTATGAGACTGCACTCAAGCACGAGTGCCTCATATTCGGAAGCGACGAGAATATGATCGAAGTCGTATACATTGTCCACCATGCGTCGCACTTTTTCGTTGTGTCTGCTCTGTGAACCGAAGTACTGCGAGACCCTGTTCTTTAAGAGTTTCGCTTTGCCTATATAAATAATTTCGCCTTTTTCGTCCTTCATGATGTAGACGCCCGGAAGCATGGGCAGGTTATTTGCCTTATCATGAAGAAAGTCTATTCGCGGGTTCGCGCTCTTTACGACAGCCGTATTCTCATCTCCTTCCCTTAAAAGTCAAAAAGCACACCGCATAAAGCAGTGTGCTCCGTTTTTAAAATTAATTATTCTGCAAAGCCGGACTCTACAAGAGCAACAAGAGCTTCTACAGCCTCTTCTTCATCAGAGCCACCGGCCATTATTTTGATTTCAGTGCCGCCCATGATTCCGAGTGAAAGAACACCGAGGAGACTCTTCGCGTTAACTCTTCTCTCATCCTTCTCTACCCAGATGGATGATTTGAACTCATTTGCCTTCTGGATGAAGAAAGTTGCGGGACGAGCATGAAGACCAACCTGATTCTGAACCTTTACGTCTTTAACATACATAATTTGATCCCTCCGTTTAATTCGACAACATTATAAAAGACGAAGTTTTTACCGTCAACCGAAAAAAACACATTTCTACACCCTGCAAAAAACTTCGTAAGAGCGGTCAAATATGGACAGACGGAAGGGCTAATCTTTGGTGGTTTTTCACAGTTTTTTCTATACCAAAACACTTGCATTTAAGATTTGTTGTCATTTTGCACAAATTTTTCATATAAGTCTTGTCGCTTAAGTTTCGTGCGTTCCAGGGCCTGTTCCTCCTGCCATTTCGCTATGTTCTCATGGTGTCCCGAAAGCAGAATTTCAGGTACCTCCCTGCCCTTCCAGACGGGAGGGCGCGTGTACTGCGGATACTCGAGAAGTCCGTCAAAATGACTCTCCTTTTCAAATGCCTCGTCGTTTCTCAGAACACCGGGAAGCATGCGGCACACGGCGTCAACAAGGACGAGCGCGGGAAGCTCGCCGCCTGTAACAACATAGTCGCCTATTGAGATTTCCTCCGGGGCGAGCTCTTCAATCACGCGCTCGTCCACCCCTTCATAGTGGCCGCATAAAACAGCGAGGTTTTCGAACTTCGCGAGTTCCTTTACCCGCTCCTGTGTAAGGGGCTTACCCTGGGGAGTCATATATACAAGATGATAATCAATATCACCGTTTTTCGTCAGATCCATGTATGCGTCATAGATAGGCTGTGCCTGCATAATCATGCCGGTGCCGCAGCCGTAAGGCGTGTCATCAACATGGTTGTGCTTGTCTGTCGAGAAGTCACGGATATTGTGACAGTTTATCTCGACGGCGCCGGCCTCACGGGCCCTGCCTATTATGCTCTCAGAGAGCACTGCTTCACACATCTCCGGAAAGAGAGTAAGTATGTCAATCTTCACGTATTTCCTCCCCTTCATCAAAGATGCCTTTCATCGGGCGTACCAGGGCGATATTGTTCTCAACATCCGTTGAAACCACGACGCCCGGTATCGACGGCAGAAGATACTCCTTGCCGTCTGTTCCCTTTATCTGCCAGATATCGGACGCGCCGTTGTTAAACACATCCTTTACCGTTCCGTAAAGCTTGTCGTTGTCCGCGTTCTTCACCTCACAGCCGATAAGTTCGGCTATGAAATATGAACCGGGCTCAAGCGGAGCCTTTGCCCGCTCGACGTATATGGTTTTGCCGCGGAGAGCATTTGCCTTATCGATATCA